>PFEF01000003.1:104647-166448 GCA_002793915.1 Candidatus Ryanbacteria bacterium CG10_big_fil_rev_8_21_14_0_10_43_42
TCCGACAATCTGTCCCTCACGTAATTTAAATATTGCGATGGATTTTCGCGCCGGACGCGGACTTGGTTTTTGACCGGTAATAAGAGTTAGGTATTTTATGACTTCCTCGTGATACCATTTTTCCTTTCCGTTTTTACCAACACCAATATTTACCACTACCTTTTTAATGCGCGGCACCGCCAAAACATGAGCATACCCAAATTCCTTCTGCATGGCAGGTATAACGTCTTTGGTATATCGTTGTTCTATGGATGTAGTCATAATAGGTCCAATGGTTAGGCGCCGCATTTTTTACATACACGCCGTTTTTCACTTCCTTTTATCTCATAACCGATACGGGTTTTTTTACCGCACACATGACAGATAAGCTGAATATTCGAGACATGCATAGGAGCCGAAAATTCGGCAATTTCCCCTTTTTGTCCGGCACGGCGGGGTTTTACATGACGTTTTCTTGTATTAAGCCCTTCAATGATAATGGTATTATCATCAGGCAATGCACGACTAACAACCCCCGTTTTACCACGCTCTTTTCCCGCTATCACCAATACATTGTCTCCTTTCTTGATTCTCATATCACGCATTAAGAAATGATAATATCTTTACACTACTTCATCTGCCAAAGAAATAATTTTCATATACCCGCGTTCTCTTAATTCCCGCGGTATCGGTCCGAAAATACGCCCTCCACGCGGCTCTTTATCCTGCACGAGTACGGCGGCATTATCATCAAACCGAATATATGATCCATCCACGCGACGAAACGCCTGCGCTTGACGAACAATCACCGCACGCACAATATCTTTTTTCTTTACCGCCTTGCGTGGCTCCGCTATCTTTACTGATGCCACCACAACATCCCCAATGCGGGCATAGCGCCGACGTGTACCTCCCAATATCTTAAACACCTGGATGATACGAGCACCCGAGTTATCAGCAACTTTTAATCGTGTTTCTGGCTGAATCATAATAGAAGGATTAGGTGTTAATTAATCTTTTCGGTTACCCGCCATGATTTATCTTTCGACAATGGGCGTGTTTCTTGAATAATCACCTTATCTCCGACCTTATAATGGTTTTCGGCATCATGTGCTTTAAACTTCTTACTTACCTTGTAGTACTTTCGGTACTTTGGATATTTCGTCAAACGGGTAACACGAACAACTACGGTTTTTTCCATCCGATCCGATACCACCACGCCTCTCAATTTTTTAGGATACGTTGTTTGTTCCATGTTTGTTTATACTCCTTCTTTGATAACGGTCTGAATGCGTGCGATAGTACGACGTAAAGAACGTACATTTTCACCGCTCTTTCCCTTTCCCCCCGCCATACTAAAACGCAGTTTCTGAAGCTCTTCCTGCTTTTCCCTGGCAAGTTTCACAAGATCAGCGGATTTTTTTTCCCGTAACTCCTTTACATTCATACCATAACATTAAAGTTTGGCAACCCTCGAACGAACTTCCCTCTTTGTTTGGAAACTCGTTCGAGGGGCCAAGACCTTATTTAATAATAACTTTTGTTTTAATCGGCAACTTTGCATTCGCCCGATTAAACGCCGCGCGCGCTATATCCTCGGAAACACCGTCTATTTCAAATAGTATTCTTCCCGGACGAACCGGAAACACATAGTGATCAGGAGCACCCTTTCCTCCTCCGAGCGTCGTTTCGGGAGGACGCTTTGTAATGGGCTTGTCGGGAAATATACGGATCCATAATTTACCTCCCCGTTGCATATGACGTGTCATGGCGCGCCTGGCTGATTCAATCTGACGCGAATTAATCCACCGCGGCTCCAATGCTTTAAGCCCGAAAGATCCAAACGCAAGAGTGGTGCCTCGTGTTTCCACGCCGCGTGACCGGCCTCTTTGCCATTTTCTATGTTTTACTTTTTTGGGGACTAACATTATTCTTTCTTATCTTTATCAAAAATATCTCCTCGATAAATCCACACCTTAACGCCGATAGCACCGTAGGGTAATCGCGCCGTGCGGGATGCGTAATCGATATCGGCACGCAATGTCTGAAGCGGAATACGCCCTTTTCTAAGCCATTCGTGACGACCCATTTCAGCTCCGTCGAGGCGTCCCTTTACCGATACCTTCACGCCCTCCACATCTTTTTGGGTCATAACTTTTTCAAGGGTGTTTTTAAGAACACGGCGAAATGACATACGACGCTCTAGCTCCTGAACTACCATTTGGGCCACAATAGATGCACGTGATTCTGGCGACCGTACTTCTTCAATTGTTAATTTCACATTTAATTTACCCTTCTCTTTCTTTTCTATAGCATCAAGTCCGCGACGTTTTTCCACAAGAGCAGAACGAAATTCAACCCTTGCCACAAATGTGCGTATTTTTTCTTTGAGTTTTTCGGCTCCCTCTCCTCCTCTTCCAATAAGAATACCCGGCTGGCTTGTGCTTATAATAATATGGATAATACGCGGAGAGCGTTCGATATCGATGGAATCCACCAAAATACCCTTAAGCTCTTTCCATAAAAACTCCCGAAGAAGTGTATCTACTTTCAGATGCCGGCGATATGCGCGCTTGTCAAACCAGCGTGATCGCCAATCATTTATAATACCTAATCTGAGTCCGTATGGATGAGCAACGTGTGTCATAATATTATTCCTTTTCTCCCAATATAAGTCGGATATGGCTTGTACGCTTACGAAGAACGGTAGCGCGCCCATGCGCGCGCGGCAAGGATCGCTTGAACATCGGTCCGGGATCCACGAAAATTGTTTTTATAAACAACCCTGCTTCCTGTAAACCGGCATTCTTTGCATTACTTACCGCAGAATCAAGCAACTTAGCAAGAATAGGCGCTCCCTTTTTAGGCAGAAGAAAAAGCTGGGTACGCGCCGCCGCGAGCGAAGATCCGCGTACGGCATCAACCACCAACCGCATTTTTTGCGGTGATATGCGTGCATATTTTAGTTGTGCTTTTGCTTCTTTCATAATCTATTTACCGGATTTAGCTCTTACGTCCTGCGCCTTTTGTATTTTTCCGCCATGACGCACAAATTTGCGGGTGGGACTAAATTCTCCCAATCTATGTCCCACCATCTCTTCACTAATAAGCACCGCAATATGATCCTTTCCATTATGCACCCCGAACGTATGGCCAACCATTTCCGGGCTAATCGTACTGTTCCGCGCCCACGTCTTAATAACAGCCTTGGAGCCGGGTGCTATATGAGAAATTTTCTTTAATAATTTCTCATCAATATAAGGACCTTTTTTGATACTTCGTGACATATGGGAATATTATAATTCTGTTATACTGCGGTATGCAGTGTTAGCTTTTTACCTTGTTTCTGAAACTTTGTAAAGCAATTTGGTATTATTTCTTTCTTCGCTGGAGTATAAGTGCGTTTGAATATTTCTTTTTATTACGCGTTTTTACACCGCGAATGCCCTTACCCCATTTATTCTTCGGTCGCTTCATACCGCGCTGTGTCTTACCCTCTCCTCCTCCAAACGGATGATCAACCGGATTCATAGCAGATCCACGTACAGTAGGACGAATACCCAACCATCGGGAACGTCCTGCCTTTCCGAGGGTAACAAACCGATGTTCTTCTCCCGAAAGCTTTCCGATGGACGCCCAGCATGTATTTAAAACCTTTCGTATTTCCTTGGAAGGCATTTTAAGGGATGTATATCCCCCGTCCTGAGCAATTACCTCGGCTCCCACACCTGCCGCCCGTACCATCTTGCCGCCCGTACCCGGTTTCACTTCAATATTGTACACTGACGTTCCCACCGGAACACTTTTTAACATAGTACGATTACCCGGTTTTATTTCTGCCGTTTCGGAAGCTATAATCTGATCGCCAACTTCCGTTTGTTGAGGAAGAAGAATATAGCGCTTTTCTCCATCGGCATAGCACACAAGCGCAATAAAGGTCGTACGATTGGGATCATATTCATTCGAAACAATCCGCGCCGGAATATCATACTTATCCTGATAAAAGTCAATCAGTCGATATAATCGCTTATGACCCCCTCCTTTATGACGCGTTGTTATACGTCCGGCATTATTTCTTCCCACTGCGCGCCGAAAACCAAACGTAAGATTCTTTTCAGGATCTTTTTTTGTAAGGAATGTGCGCTCCATTACCGTCATACCACGCCTTCCCGGTGATGTTGGTTTATACTTTTTCATTATACAATCTCAATCTTATGACCTTCTTGTAAGGTAACCATAGCTTTCTTATATCCGGGATGCCATCCGGTTATACGCCCGCGACGTATGGTATGTCCGGGAACGCGTACCGTGCGAACGGTTTCCACTTCCACTTTGTACATCTTTTCCACCGCACTACGAATCTCTATTTTATTAGCGGCGGTATCCACTTTAAATGTATACGTTCCCTGCTCTCCCAAACGTGCCGCCTTTTCGGTGATAAGAGGAGATTTTAAAACGGTAAAGTCTTTTCGTGCGGGTGCCGCATACTTTACCTCCTTTTTAGTAACGGATTTTTTTGCACCAGAATTATTCTTGGGCTTTTTTTCTTTTCCCAAATCCGTACTTTGCTCCTCTTTTTTTGATCCAAACAGTGCCATAATGTAAGATATAAAACGCTAGGTGAAAGGTATAAAATTATTTTTTATGATAATTCCTCCTATTCCTTAGATTCCGAACGTTCTTTTTTCTTAGTTGCTAATTCCGTAAGCACAGAAAGCGATTCTTTTGGAAGAACCACATATTTGCATGCCAAAATATCTTTCGCATGCAAATTGCGTGCTTCTTCGGATCCCACAAAAGGAATGTTGCGCATTGAACGAATAGTCGCTGCATCGTATGTCGGTAATGCCAAAAGAACACGGCCCCCCTTTTTTCCAATATGCGCCATGTGCTTTTCTGCGCGTAACGCGGTAAACGTTTGAGCGGCGTGTTTCGTGCGTCCCTCCGGAAATGTTAATGTGTCCATTACAATAATCTCTCCATCACGAGCCTTTGCAGAAAGAGACATAAGCAAAGCCTTCTTGCGCATTGTTTTTGTGATATCCTTGGCATAAACCGTGTCTTTAGTAGGTCCATGCGTAACACCTCCGCCAGACCAAATAGGAGATCTGCTTGACCCATGACGCGCACGCCCCGTTCCCTTCTGGCGCCACGGCTTTTTTCCGCCACCGGAAACCTCTCCGCGCCCCTTCGTGTGCGCCAAATTCTGCCTTGCGCGAGATCGCTGTACCACAACAGCCTGATGTACTAAATCCGCATTCCATGCAACACCAAATACCGCCTCCGGTAACGCCACCGTGCCGATATTTTTGCCTTCCATGTTGTATACGTTGGTTTCCATATATGTCATTATGTGCGAATTTCCACAACACTCCCCCGATTTCCGGGAATACCTCCTTTTATAGCAATCATATGCTCCTCAGGGAATATCTTCACTACCCTCGTACCACCTATAGTGACGCGGTCCGATCCCATACGTCCTGCCATTTTCTGACCTTTCAGAACTTTTTGTACACCTCCTGCGCCAATCGATCCCGGTTGTCTGTGAGCATGTTTCGTTCCGTGAGTTTTTGAAGCTCCATGAAATCCATGACGCTTTACGCCTCCCTGAAATCCTTTTCCTTTTGATATGGCACTAATGGTTATCTTTTCTCCCTCCTCGAAAGAAGAAACATCTATCATATCCCCTACGGCAAACGTAATTTCCCGTTTGCGTCCCGGCTTATCAGCACGAAACTCACGCGTAGCTTTTCCGGCACGAACCTGCACAGCCTCATACCCATCTTTTTCTTTTGTGCGTAGGGCAGTAACCTCATTTGGTACAACGCGAACAAGCGTAGCGGAATGCGCCCGACCATCGTCGGTAAATACTTGTGTCATTTCCCATTTTGTACCCAAAAGTATTTTCATAATAGTAGAGGTAAAACGAATGCCGTAATCACTTTCGCTTACATGCGTATGTTTGTAACAAAACGACCGGAGATGTCCGGTCGTTCGGGACAATCCACTTTCCTTTAGTCTAGTGGGACGGGACAGTATGCCGCAATGCGGCACTTATCCCATCTTTATTTCAATATCAACTCCTGCGGGTAAGTTTAAATTCGTAAGCGCGTCGATAATCTTCGGTACGGGATTCAATATATCGATAAGACGCTTATGCACGCGCATTTCGAACTGTTCCCGTGCATTTTTGTGAACAAACGTCGAACGATTAACCGTATATTTGCGCACCTCGGTAGGAAGAGGAAGAGGACCTGCCACTTCTGCTCCATATCGCGTTGCGGTATCTACGATCTGCCGTAAGCTCGAGTCAATAATCTTATGATCATATCCTCTAATACGAATACGGAGCCGCTGTTTGTCATCTTCGCGCTTTACTGCCATAAATATAATCTATTTATCTATTTTTGTTACTACACCGGCACCCACTGTATGTCCTCCCTCTCGAATTGCGAATCGCTGTTTTTCTTCAAGAGCAATCGGGGAAATAAGTTTTACCTTAAATGTTATCGTATCTCCGGGCATAACCATTTCCGTGCCTTCCGGCAAAGTTACGTCTCCCGTTACGTCTGTGGTACGAATGTAAAACTGTGGCTTGTATCCGTTGAAGAACGGTGTATGACGACCTCCTTCTTCTTTGGTAAGAATATATACCTCCGCATCAAATTCAGTGTGTGGCGTAATACTACCCGGCTTTGCAAGTACTTGTCCGCGCTCTACATCTTCCTTTTTAAGACCGCGCAAAAGAAGACCCGTGTTATCTCCCGCAATACCCTCATCAAGAGATTTGTTAAACATCTCAATACCGGTAACAACCGTCTTTTGTGTCGGACGAATACCAACAATTTCGATTTCTTCGTTTACCTTTACTTTCCCACGCTCAACACGACCCGTACATACCGTACCGCGTCCTTCAATGGAGAATACATCCTCCACCGGCATAAGAAACGGCTTTTCCGTTTCGCGTACCGGTTCCGGAATATATTCATCAAGCGTTTTGATAAGCTCAAGTACCTTCTGTACATATTCATCATCCACAGAAGTTGCTTCAAGTGCCTTCAGACCAGATCCGCGAATAACCGGCGTTGTGTCTCCAGGAAATTCATATTTTGTGAGCAATTCCCGTATTTCCTCTTCTACGAGATCTATTAATTCCGGATCGGAAACCATATCCACCTTATTAATAAACACCACAATGGACGGCACACCAACCTGACGCGCTAAAAGAATATGCTCACGAGTTTGCGGCATAGGACCATCCACAGCAGATACCACTAAGACAGCTCCGTCCATTTGGGCCGCTCCGGTAATCATGTTCTTAATATAATCAGCGTGTCCCGGTGCATCAATATGCGCATAGTGACGTGTTGCCGATTCATATTCGGAGTGATGGAGCGCAATGGTAATACCGCGCTTTTTTTCCTCCGGCGCCTTGTCAATCTCATCAATTTTCTCAAGCTTAACCTTCTGTCCGTCAAGATTAAGAGAATGCAAAATTGCCGCGGTTAGCGTTGTTTTTCCATGATCCACGTGACCAATGGTACCTACATTAACGTGAGGTTTTGACCTCTCAAATTTTTCTGCTGCCATATAGCTAAAATCTAGTATTTATAATAAATTTATATTTTCACGCGTAGGTACCGTATCATACCGTGGCGTATAAAGTCAAATGTTATAATGGCAGATCCTCGAGATGAATCTCGTCCTCCAGAGGGATGGATGCGAGACCCGCCCCCAATATACCTGGAGAGACTACAGAAAAAACATCGTCGGCTTTCTGTACCGGCTCGCTTTCCCCCTCTTTGGATATCTGATGCATTTCCGCCTTGAAATTCTCCGTAGAATCATCAGCATCAGTAAGATTCATACTATCAAACACTTCGTATGCTTGCAAGCGGTTAGAGTCTTCCCCCGTAAGCTCCTCATAATGACGTGCCGCCATAATCACAAAGTCCTCCCCGCGCTCGTTTGTATAGCGCATGGGTGGCCGCTTCACGTGCCAGGTATCGTCTGTTTTATCTAAAAATTGCCCGAGCTTCGTAAACATTTCTATAATGTACATCAAACAAAAAGATTTGACAATACTGTTTTATGTAGTAAAAAATCCTCACTTAAACGTGAGGATTTTTTACATATGCATTCCTTCTTACTTTTTACCTTCGCGGATCTGTTCGGCAATATGCGTAGGCACTTCCTCAAAATGGGAAAATTCCATGGAAGAACTCGCACGTCCTTCCGTCATGGAACGAAGATTCGTTGTATAACCGAACATTTCGGAGAGCGGCACATTTGCCGTTATTACTTTCACATTCGGACGATCCGCCATTTCATCAATACGTCCACGCTTTGCATTCAGATCTCCCGTAACGTCCCCCATGAATTTATCCGGTGTTGTTACCTCCACCTTCATAATCGGCTCTAATAATACAGGATTTGCCTGTTTTACCACTTCCTGAAATGCCATGGATCCCGCTATTTTAAATGCTCCTTCCGAAGAGTCCACTTCATGGAACGAACCGTCATAAAGAATAACTTTTACATCAATTAACGGATATCCCGCAATTACACCTTTATCCGCCGCCTCCCTGATTCCTTTTTCCACCGCCGGGATGTACTCACGCGGTATGGATCCTCCCTTGATACTGTTTTCAAATACGACTCCCGCTCCCCGCTCTAAAGGTTCAATGCGAAGCTTAACGTGTCCGTATTGTCCACGACCACCCGACTGACGAATGTACTTCCCTTCCGCTTCGGCTCCCTTTTTAACAGTTTCTTTGTATGCAACTCGTGGCTGTCCTACATTGGTGGCTACATTAAATTCCCGCTTCATGCGATCCACTAAAATCTCAAGATGCAACTCACCCATACCGGAAATAATAGTTTCCATTGTTTCGGTATCGGTATGTACCTGAAATGTTGGATCTTCCTCGGAAAGACGCTTAAGAGCAATACCCATTTTTTCCTGATCAGCTTTTGTTTTCGGCTCCACGCGAAGCGAAATAACAGGTGCTGAAAAATTAATTTTTTCTAAAATAATGGGGTGGTCCGGATCCGAAAGCGTGTCTCCCGTGGTTGTATTTTTAAGTCCTACCATAGCGCCAATTTCTCCGGCATAAATCTCCTTCACTTCCTCACGGTCATTGGCATGCATACGAAGAATACGCCCTACACGCTCTTTCTCTCCTTTTGTCGCATTATAGACATATGACCCCGCCTGAAGAACTCCGGAATATACTCGGAAATAAGTAAGCTGTCCTACATACGGATCAGTTTGTAATTTAAAAGCGAGCGCTGAAAACGATTCTTCATCATCCGCTTTACGTGTTATCTCCTCTTCCGTTTTTGGATCAATCCCAACAACAGGAGGCACATCGAGCGGACTTGGTAAATAATCCACCACCGCGTCCAACAACATCTGAACGCCTTTATTTTTAAGAGCGGTGCCACAAAAAACAGGCACCAACGTATAGGCAAGCGTTCCCTTTCTGATACCAGCGCGTAATTCTTCTTCGGTAATTTCACCTCCCTCAAGATATTTTTCCGTAAGATCGTCATCCACTTCGGCAACCTTTTCAAGGAGATTCGCGCGCGCTTCTTCCGCTTCCGCCTTCATATTATCAGGGATATCGCTTACCTCAATTTTTTCTCCGTGACCACCCGAAAAGCGTACCGCCTTCATACGTACAAGATCGATAACTCCCTCAAAATCTGCCTCAAGCCCCATAGGAAGCATGGCGGGAATAGCGTTTGGCGTAAGACGTTCCAGAATAGACTGATAGCTCTGTACAAAATTCGCCCCCATACGATCAAGCTTGTTAATAAAACAAATACGAGGCACATGATATTTATCCGCCTGCCGCCACACGGTCTCCGACTGCGGCTCGACACCGGCTACTCCGTCGAAAACAACAACACCGCCATCCAAAACGCGAAGAGAGCGTTCCACCTCGGCGGTAAAGTCCACGTGTCCGGGAGTGTCGATAATATTAAAACGATACTCGCCACCATCCGGCGCATAGGTACGTTTCCAAAAACATGTTGTTGCCGCGGATGTAATAGTAATACCACGCTCCTGCTCCTGTTCCATCCAGTCCATAATCGCCGCTCCTTCATGAACTTCACCTATTTTATGAGAAACGCCCGTGTAAAACAAAACCCGTTCGGTTACGGTTGTTTTTCCGGCGTCGATATGAGCGATGATTCCAAAATCTCGCACTTTTTCCAATGGGTATTGTCGTGCCATAGTCTAAATCTATGAATTTTCTAATCTTAAAATAATGGTAAGTCTCAAGGGTTTCTTGTTTGGATGCAATGCGCGGCGCGAGCAAGGGGCGAAACGAGCCGTATCGTGAATACGGTGAGTAAGACACGAAGCGAAGCAACAAAGCAGGGCGCCAAACAAGGAAGCCGCCCTAAAACTTGAAGTGAGCAAAGGCCTTGTTCGCATCCGCCATACGATGAGTATCCTGTTTCTTTTTAATGGCGGTTCCCTCATTATTCGATGCCGCTATAATTTCTTCCGATAACCGCTGTGCCATCGGCATACCTTTTCGTGCACGTGCCGCCGAAATTACCCACCGCATAGCAAGTGCCATACGACGCGTACCCCGCACCTCCACAGGAACCTGGTAATTAGCACCTCCCACACGACGGGAACGCACTTCCACGTTCGGTGCCACATTATCAAGAGCCAGGTCAAAAACAGTTATAGGATTTTCTACCGATGCCTTTTTCCCAACAATATCAAGAGCATCATACACTACCTTTTCAGCCACTGTCTTTTTCCCATCCCACATAATCACGTTAATGAATCGGGCAAGCCGCTTGGATTCCCATTTTGTGTCCGGCGCAATATTTCGTGCGTAATTTCGTTTTCGTCTCATGGCTATTCCTTAGGTTTTTTAGCTCCATATTTACTGCGTCCGGTCTTACGCCCTTCCACACCTGACGTATCCAAAACTCCGCGCACCACATGATAACGTACGCCGGGAAGATCTTTTACCCGCCCACCGCGAAGCAATACAACGGAGTGCTCTTGCAGATTATGTCCGATACCGGGAATATACGCTGTTACCTCCATGCCGTTCGTAAGACGCACGCGCGCAATTTTACGAAGCGCCGAGTTTGGCTTTTTAGGTGTCATGGTACGAACCGCAACGCACACTCCCCGTTTAAACGGAGAAGCATAATCAACCGGCCTGCTCTTAAGCGTATTAAAACCGCGGCGCAATGCCGGCGTTTTTGCTTTTGCTTCCACTTTTTTTCGGCCCTTGCGAACCAGCTGATTAATCGTAGGCATAATACTCTATAATTCAAGCGATACAACCAAAATTAGCAGATAATGAAAGGCGTGTCAATAAAAAGCATTCGGCATTACGTATTTGCCGATCCGGGGATATACCCTAAAAGCTTGTTCCGGTGAACAATCGAAACAATATGCCTATTATGGGTAGGAGAAGATTGAAGAAGAAAAAGATAAAGATAAGAAGGAGAAAAAGGCCGTATCTCTCAAGAAATTCCTCTATGTAGCGCAGATGATATGGAAGTAAAGAAAAGAGAACTTTCGAGCCGTCCAACGGCGGAATTGGCACCAAATTAAATACGGCAAGAATAATATTAATAAGAACAACCAAAACAGCAACTTCGGTAAGAGCAATACTTATTTCCGCCGGGAAAAAACCACTCAGGCGAATAACTGAACCGAATATGAATGCGATAAAAATATTGGAAAGCGGTCCTGCCGCCGCAACCAGTCCGGGACCCCACTTCTGATCACGCAGATTGTACGGATTATACGGTACCGGCTTTGCCCAACCAAACATGAATCCGCCGAATAAAATGGTAGCGGCCGGAACCAACAAAGAACCCACTGGATCAAGATGATTAAGCGGATTTAACGTAAGACGACCGGCATATTTTGCCGTCTGATCTCCTAATATGTACGCCACAAACCCATGAGATACTTCATGCACCACCACGGACATAATCAATATGGCAATTTGAAATATAAAACCTATCACAGAATCGTCCATTCCCTCTTTCTACCATAAACTTGATTCAAGATAAATATTCTGGTATAAAAACGTGTATGACAAAGTCTTGCCTTATATGTGAAAAATCGTCCGTTATGGGCGGAAAACGCAAACTGCTCCGCGGACACTATAATCCCACTAAATGGGAGCGAAAATATCCCAATCTCCAGTGGGCAACGTTGCCGTCCGGCGAACGTGTAAAACTCTGTACACGCTGTATTAAGCGCGGAAAACATCTGGAACACGTGCAGTAAGCACTCGCTAGATAAAAATCCCTTCCAAAATTGGAGGGGGTTTTTATGCGTAATTCCATAGAAACATTACAACGTCGGACACGTTGGGTAGTCTTCAGAAACACCAACCAGCGCACCGGTTTCTTCAAGTACCGCCCTAATACAATAACTCTGGCACACGCCTCCCGCACATAAGTTCGGATCGAATGTAATTTGATACGCGCCGCTATTAACAGGATCACACGGTAGTGAACTCATATATCCGTCCGTAACGAGTTCACCTAAATTTGACGTGCCGACACCCGTACACGACGTCGGAGAGCAAACAATATCCCATCCATTGCAGGAATCATTTGGATACCCATTATTACTATCAAAATATAATTCCAAAGCCGTTTGCAATTGGCGCAAATCCGCAAGGCGCCTTGCATCCCGCGAACGCATACGTGCCGTATTTAGACTTGCAAGTACAACACTTGCGAGAAGCCCTATGATGGCAATAACTACAAGAAGCTCGATTAACGTAAACCCCTTTTGTGTTTTATTCATAAAATAAGTAGTTATTAAAAACCGCCAAAAGGAAGATCAGAAGTACCGGGTATGACACTGGGCGCGGGTGTTCGTAGTGTAAGCAGTAAAAGAGCAGAAATAATAATCGCCGTAACAATAATAACGATCATTATTATATAAGCCTGTGATTCATCCTTAATATATCCGCGGGATATATTAACAATAAAACGTGCGATACTCCCCCCTGATTGGGATCTTTCGTACACTAATCGCTCTTCGCCAAAATCAACTTGTCCATCACGTTCTTCCATTTCTTCATTGTACTACAAAGTTATTCCTTACAAAACAATCCTGTGCGTAAACAATGTCTTTCTTTTCCAATGTCTTAATTATACAGCGCAGAATACTTGAATTAGTCCGAACTGCTTTCGCCGCCGAAGATGGGACGAAATATTAACTTTTCCAACGTGGTGCCCTCGGCAGGAATCGAACCTACATTTTATCCTTAGGACGGATTTGTTCTATCCATTGAACTACAAGGGCTTTTATAGGCTGTAGTATACGGTATTTATTGTCGTATATAAACAAAAATAAGTTGAATCATTGTATCACAGGGCAATAACATGGTATATAATATAAGACGACACCCTATTACACGCCCTTGTAGCTCAGTTGGTAGATTGAAGAAGATCCTTCTTCAAGGCCTCGTCTCGCGAAGCGTTTGAGGCGTTAAATTTTAAGAGTTGAACGGAACGATACCCTATTACACGCCCTTGTAGCTCAGTTGGTAGAGCAGCGGCCTCTTAAGCCGACGGTCGTAGGTTCGAACCCTACCGGGGGCACATTGACAAACTATTCTCTCTCATATACCATGTAGAAAAACTATAGGAGGTTTGTTATGACTACATCATCCGCATGCTTCGTGAATGATAGTGCCGTACTTATCCCTGAAAACATCTCTTCGGAGGATATGTTGCAGAGAATAGGAATTAACCCCCTCACTACGAAAGAAAATATGGAGCGATTTATGGTATACACCGCTCAAGAAGAACGCGAGAGGATAAGTAAAAAGTGGGGCGTGCGCACCTCATTCTGCCAGAATGTTTGCGGCATACTTGTTTTAAGTTTAATGGTCTTCTTCTTTTCGTTGCTAGGCCTCATTGCTCTTCCATCCGTAAACCTTGAACCCTTGCACTGGTATTGCGCCCTCCTATGTGCAGTGAGTTTCAGTTATATGTCCTTCACAATTCGCACATTGGTTTGCTTCCGGTGCGTTCGACATAACAGTCTCCTTGTTGTGTCCACCGCAGGCGAACTAAGTGATGATTAGTTGCCCGGGTACAGGGACTACTTCCTTGTACCCGCCATTCTCCCTCTTTTTGAAAATTGGGGAGACTATATGCCGGCGACATTCGCGTTAAGCTAACACACGCAAAGCATTATAACCTTAAGGGACATATTTCATGGATAGGAGTAGATCCCATTGCTTTTGTGGAAAACGTGCCTATCGGAGCGTGGAATTGTGACTTCGATCCGAAAAAAATATATTAACCCCTCCTGAAGAAAAACCGCGATTAATACAATCGCGGATTTTTATTATGCGCTTTCTTCAAACAATAATTTTGCCTCTTCCCAAAACCGATCATCGTTATGTTGTTCGCGAAGCCAGTACCACCACTCTCCGCCCCAGAGATAGTACGTTTCAAAATCAGCTTCCTTAGCGTACCGAATGGAATCCTGAAAAAAAGCAAAGTCCATTACCCGAAACTGTTCTTCGGGGGTAGTTTCATACGGCTGACGTTTAAGCCATGGCTCCATGCCAAGCTCAATAACAATAAATTCCTTTTCATAATCCCGGATAATGAAGCGCACAAGACGTTCTTTTAAGCGAAAAAAGGCCGGAGGCAGAGGATATTCAAAATTGCCAAATCTATCGTTATGTACCCGACGGTACATAGTAGTACCAAATACATCTCCTCGTTTTGCCGCGCGCACCCACGGGCCAATTTCTCCCGAATCGGTTACCAAAATGGGATGCAGTGGATCGATGCGCCGCACAATGCCCATCTCCGTATCCAAAAGTTCTTTCCCGGAGAGAGCACACTCTCCTTCCCCGAAAGCGAGAAACGGCTCGTTTTCTACCTGCCAATATAAAAGTGCCGGCGAATTTTTATACCGCTCCACTGTCGCCTCCACAAAACGCACGACATGTTCGTTGCGATCCTCATGTGAGACATGTTCCGCCCACGGCGGCGTATGACACTCCGGCCACCGCGGCACTTTTTTTCCTACCGCAAGCACCACTTTCGCACCGACTTCTTCCGCTACGCGCATTTGATAATCAAGCCCGGAAAAATCATATACCCCTTCCTCCGATTCTATTAAATCCCAGTACGCAATAAGGCGAATATCCCGCACACCAAGATCGTACATTATGGCATTGTAGTTATCCTTCCAATCTCCGCCGGATCCGAAATCAAACAGGCGCGAAAACTTTTCAGAATAGGTAATCCCCCAAGTAATGGGTCGCGCTTCGTTTACCGGTGCCGTACTTCGAATATAATCTCCCACCCCAAGCACAAACGCACCTAGGAGAATAAGAACAACGGCCGTGATTTTTCCTACAAGAACGCGTCCGGTAAACCGCTCATGCAATAAGAGCCACCCGCCCAGTAAAATAAAAACAATCTTAATGCCCTGCAAGGCGTCCACTAAAGGCGGCACACCTAAAGAAATAGCGTACACCACTAATAATGAGCCCACTCCGGCATATCCTCTGTTTGCAAAGTATCCCCATTTATTATGAAATTCATTTTTTGTATTCGGATTTAAAATAATCTTCTTCCAGCGCGGTAACAAAAGAAGCGAAAACGCGAAGAGAGCTCCTCCTATTTTTATCCATACAAATCCGGTGACAAAATTAAGCTCTCCAAACGCAAGCTTGGAGAGAACATTCGAGAGCCCTAAAAATGAAGCGGCCAATAAAACAGCCCAGAGAACTTTTACGCGCGTCCGCTCCTTTACCACTAACGCGAGGACGAATCCCCCCGCGATAAGTAATACAAAACTGACAATCTGATACGCCGTTAAATCCGTCCCGAGAAGCCATCGGGAAAATACGAGCGTTGCTATAGGGGAAAACCCCACAAATGCCACCACGGCACCCGACGCTTCCCCCATGCAAAGCGCCCGAAAATACGCCATCATGGCAAGCATAAATACTGCTCCTGCCGAAAGAGCCGTGAATATAGCGCCGGACAACGCCCACTCAAACCCGAATGGAACAAGCACAAGAGAAACGAGACCCAGAACGCCAAGCCAAAAAGCGTATCCGAGCGGATTCGGGTATGATTTTTTGAGAAGCAGTTTATCAAACACCGCAGATGTTCCCAATATGGCTTGAGCAACAAAAGCGACGAAGAACCAAAGCATGGTAATAATTTATGATATAAGATTTTAGATTTGAAAACTTCTTATATATAAATCATACATCATAAATCTTATATCTTATATTCATCAATTATTTTTTTATATTCCCATGCGCTTTGCCGTACCGTGCGCTTAAGTGTTTTGTAGTCTATTTCGATAAGTCCAAAACGCGGCCAAAACCCTTTGTCCCATTCGAAATTATCCAAAAGTGACCAGTATAAATACCCGCGCACGTCCACACCGGAATCGATAGCGCGAAGCACAGAGTGAAGAGAGGAACGAATAAATTCCGTACGCATAATATCACGCGCATCAGCAAGACCATTCTCGGTTACAAAAATCGGTTTTTTATATTTTTTTAAATCCATTAAAACTCGGTAGAGTGATTCCGGGTATAACTCCCAACCCATATCGGAAATGTTTTTATTTTCATTTTTATTAAATCCATAATTAATACGATTATGAAAATAATGATTAAGCCCTATAAAATGCTGATAATCTTGAATGCGATCCAAAAAATACTTATTCCACCACCAATCCGCCATATATTTTAATATGTTATTTACCATCCTTCCCTTATACGCTTCAAAGTAAATATTATTTTTTGCAATACCAATCTGCGCCTTCGGACACGATCGCTTTATAGTATTAAACGCATCTCGGTGAGCATGCAAAAGAGCTCCAACGGCATACATATAAGAAAATGGACTTCTCTTATGTGGCGGCCAGGTTCCCTGCCCGTATGCATGTCCCGTATGCACGTTTGGTTCGTTTAGTGTAATCCAGTATGTTACATCGTTTTTATATTCCTCCGCCATTTTACCCGCAAAACGCGCAAAATAGTACGAAAATTTTTTCGCATTAACACCACCCTTATCCCGCAACCAAAGAGGAATGGTCCAATGCCAAAGGGTAACAAGCGGTTCCATGCCGCGCGTCCGAAGCGCTTGTATGACCGCACGGTAATGTTCTATTTCTTTTTTATTAAATTCCCCTTCCTTAGGCTCAATACGTGACCATTCTACGGAAAACCGGTGCGCCGTGTGTCCGAGAGACTTTGCCAGATCAAAATCCTCTTCGTATCGATTATAATGATCCACGGCCTGAGCGGAAATATAATTTTCCTTCTCAAGGGGACTGGGATATTTTTCCATTATGTGCCGCGCCCACTTTTTGCTCTTTGCATTTTGCGCTAAACTCTTAGCCGTCTCCCGTTCCCATTCCGACCAATCATTACACATTCCCCCTTCAACTTGATGTGCCGATGTTGCCGCTCCCCATAAAAAACCTTCCGGAAACTTCCGTGTATTATTCATATATGTAAGAATACTCCATACGCCGCAAAAAGAAAAAGCTCGTCATAACGAGCTTTATGCTACTTTTTCTTTTTTACTTTCTTGGTGTTTTCTTAATGACGGTATATTTTTCATGTATGAAGGATACGCTCCTCTTATTTTCATCTCGAGCATGCGGCGAATAAATTCCGGATCTAAATTCAAAATAAGACAGATATTCATGAACGAAAACAACATTTTTTGATCATCACTCCATATCCATGTTTTTGCCTCTTCATGTAACCGCCTTTCCCGGGGTTTTGTAGTATGAAGATATGATAAGAAATCAGAAAAAGCGCTTTCAAGAACACCCCACAAAAGAAGAATTTCTCCCAGTCGTAAAGCCGTATATTCCGTTAAGCGGGACGGCAATACAATCTTTACTACGGAAAATCCCGGCAATTCATGTGGAATGAGCTCTGCAACCTCCTCTTTTTTCTCGGTATCTGTTCCTCCTTCAAATCTACTCTGATGCCTATACAATGTTTCCTCATCTGTTTCATCACTATACGGAGAAACATTGATAATTTTTGCCTTCGGTTTCAGTAACTGAATGGCATCAAGAATAGTTTTCCCCTCCTGTCTCGTTAAACCGCGCAACCAGTAAAGCGGTATCTGTGGAGATTCCTCATTATGAACACAGAGAAGCAATGCGCGCTTTACGAGAGGATATTTCTCCGCTATTTCCAGTACTTCTTTACCTGCTCCCTTCATATGAGCAACCTCCATCTTGATTATTCGATAAGAGCGACTTGTTTTTCCTCCAACCCGGCAAGAACTGTTAACAGTTCTGTTCTCGTGTCTTCAGCAACCGCATATTCTCTTGCGCGGTTAATTTCCAGATCTATAAGTTTGCAAAGAGCTTTTACAGTCTGAATTTGCGCACGAACTATTATCTCCAGCGTACCACCGCCAAAATCATTTTGCCCTCCTTCCGGTACGTTTATCCTCCTAAAAGCGCTCTCTTTTACCAACGCATTATCATGTAAAAACTCCGGCAAAACAATCTTCATACCTACCTTTACTATTACACCCTCCTCCTTAAGTTCACGAATGGCTTTTTGTGCTCCCGGAACGGGTCTTTCCGGATGAGGATGTCCTTTTTCTCTTGCAATATCTTCAGTAATTTTCCCCGGCAAACAAGGCCTTCTTGCTTGAAATAGTTTAGTAACTATAAGATTCTTCCATTCCTTATAGCCAAATCCAAATCTAAATTGAATTTTTTCCATTTCTGCGTTGTTATTATTCCGCCCTGATTCCATATTGCTTCTCCTTTTTATCAAAATATGCCATTTTAAAAATCTGCCCTTACCCTACCCCATTCATACATAAAATACCAGTTGTGCATTTTCTTCACGTAAAAAAATATTTATACTATAAAATATGAACTACGAAGATAAAATCATTACAGCCGTCAAAAAAGTAATGCCGGCCGTGGTATCTATCACCGCAACACAAGATCTGCAAAAGCTGAAAGAGGCCGCCAAACAATTAGCTCCCTTGGGCATGCCGCAACTAGACGCCATTACGCGGGCGGATGATGAAACGCTTGAACAAAATATTCCCGGTATTGAAAATGGAAAAATTCGCATGGGCGGTGGTTCCGGTTTTTTGGTGGATGAATCAGGTATTATTCTTACAAACCGCCATGTGGTTGCCGATCAAACCGCCGAATACAGTGTCGTACTTCATGACGAAAATACCTATCCGGCGCGTGTTATTGCACGTGATCCCATTCATGATATTGCCATCCTACAGATAGTGGCTGATAATCCTCTTCCCAAACTCCCCGTGCTTGAATTTGCGGAAGAGAAAGAACTTGCCCTTGGCCAAACGGTAATCGCAATCGGAAATGCTCTTGGTGAATTCAAAAATACCGTATCCACCGGAATCGTCTCCGGGCTTTCCCGATTTATCAGTGCCGTTACTGACGTTTCCGGACATCAAGAACGTCTCCGCGGCCTTATCCAAACAGACGCCGCCATTAATCCCGGTAATTCGGGAGGACCTCTTATAGATATCACGGGACGCGCCATTGGCGTGAACGTTGCTATCGTATTTGGTGCCCAAAATATCGGCTTTGCTATTCCCATCAAAAAAGCCAAACGCGATCTAGATGACATTCGGCAATTTAAACGTATTCGGCGTCCTTTTCTAGGCGTACGTTACGTGCTTATCAATAAAATGATGGCAAAAAAATTCGGCCTTCCGGTAACCACCGGTGCGCTTGTTTTAAAAGAAGCCATTCCCGGAGATCATGCCATTATTCCGGGGAGCGCCGCTGATAAGAGCGGACTTAAAGAAGGCGACATTCTTCTTGCCTGTAATAAAAAGAACATATCCGAAAAAGAAACTCTTGAGGATATTCTGGAGGGATATATTGTGGGTGATACGCTTTCCTTTGACGTACTCCGCAACAGCAAGGAAAAGAAAACAATAAAAGTAAAGCTGGAAGAGCAAAGTTAGATTATGGAACGTTAGCTTTTCCGGCTTTCAAAAAAAACACGGCAGAAACCGTGTTTTTTCTTTCCTCTACCATTCTCCATTTATACACTACACGATGGAACTTATAACATACCCGATACCATAAGCAATGACGGCCGCAATACCGCCCACAAACAACATTTCAAATCCCTCAAGGACCCAACTATTGCCGGTAAAACGAGAGCGAAGCGCGCCAACTACAAAAAGCGTAATGGCCGTAAAAATAATAGCGGTAGAAAAGGTATCGTATGTGCCGGAAATAAAAAGATATGGCGTCAGAGGAATGACTCCTGCTATTACGAATGCTGAAAATGTAGCCGCGCCATTCTTTATCGGATGCCCACCCTCATCCACGGGAGAAACACCCAACTCTTCCTGAAGCATAATATCGATCCAAAAATCTTTACTTTTGAACAACAAGGGCGACAACACCGCTATATCTTCCGATGTGTATCCTTTTTTCTTTAAGATTCCCTCCATTTCGGTATATTCCCAATGGGGGTCAGCCTTAAACTCCATCTCTTCCACGCGGCGCTCCCGAAGAGTAAAATGTTTCTCGGACTTACTTCCCAGATAATTAGAGGCCGCCATAGAAAATCCGTCGGCTATCAAACTGGCGAGACCCAATAAAAGAACAACGGTTGCATCAAGTCCCGCACCGGCAACACCGGCAACCACGGCAAATGTGGTAATAATGCCATCATTTGCACCGTACACAATATCTTTAATATAAACCCCGTTCCACGCGTGATCGGGAATATTTTTTCTTTCCGGATGATGCATAGAACATTATAGGTATTGGATAATTCTACTTGATGATGATTTTTTCAATGACTATATCCACTGTCGGATGGTCGTTTTCATTTACCGAGACGGTCGCAATTTGATTAACAACATCCATGCCGTCTATAACATTACCAAATACCGTATGCAAGCCGTCGAGCCATGGAGCGGCCTCCGCTGTTACGATAAAAAACTGACTGCCGTTTGTGTTTGGTCCTGCATTTGCCATGGCAAGAGCTCCGCGCTCTACTTTATGACTGTTAATCTCATCCTCGAACATATATCCGGGCCCGCCCCGTCCGTCATTCGACCAATCATCGTCCTTGCTGTTTGGATCGCCTCCCTGAATCATGAAGTCTTTAATGACACGATGAAACATTGTTCCTTCATAAAACCCTTCCGTTGAAAGTTTAGCGAAATTTTCTACTGTTTTTGGAGCTTCGTTTGGAAACAATTCCACTGTGATAACGCCTTTATTGGTATGTATTTCCGCTTGTTGCATAGATGGTATGGTTGTATCTGCAGAAGAACTGGAAGATACCGTTAAATCTGATAATGTTTCTTGTTGTTCTGTTATTATTTCTTCTTCTACGGGCTGTTCTTTGTTATTTACAAAAAAAATAACGCCTCCCAAAAGTATAATTGCTATAATAATTCCTATACCTGCTTTCATGATAGTACAAATATTATTTCTAATATATATGCGATAATGATAAAAATCATGCCGAAAATCCCCACAACATGCTCTTGCCTCATTTCACGAAATACCCGCTTATCAATACGATGTTCCTGGCGCACGCGCCAATGCACGCGTATAGCTGTATAAGCAATCATGAGCTTTCCGACAACATCCAAAGTGGTGATGATTATTTCCATTACTTTAACATAGTAGCATTTCTCATACGCAGTGGGTAGTATGGAGCATACAGAGCACGATATGCATCTTATGCTCTTTTTATCTCATATGCTACGCCATGAATAATTTTCAGGATTACAAAAAGCAATGGATCAAAAAAGAATCCGCCACGGAAACAAAAAAACGGGCGGCACGGATTTATGATATTCTTCTCGCAACATATCCCCATTCCGGCATGATGCTTGCCTATGAAACACCTGTTCAACTTTTGGTAGCCGTTATGCTTTCCGCGCAGTGTACCGATAAAAAAGTAAATGAGGTTACGAAAAATCTTTTCAAAAAATATAAAACCGCCGCTGATTTTGCGAATGCACAGCCGCACATATTTGAAAAAGAAATTTATCAAACCGGATTTTATAAAGCAAAAACAAAACACATTATCGCCACTGCTAAAATTCTGGAAAAAAAATTTTCCGGCATACTTCCTTCTAGCATAGAAGACATGCTTGTTCTTCCGGGTGTCGCGCGTAAAACCGCTAATGTCGTTTTGGGAAATGCATACGGTATTGTTGAAGGTATTGCGGTAGATACGCATGTATCCCGCATAGCACAGCGACTGGGACTTACAAAACACCTGCCGCCTGAAAAAATAGAGCGGGATTTAATGATATTGTTTTCGAAAAAAAAGTGGTTTCATCTTACCTATCTCTTTATAGAGCATGGACGCGCATTATGTTCCTCTCGAAAACCCCATTGCGACCGATGTCCTCTCAAAAAAATCTGCCCGTCTTCTTTTGTGTAGCGTTATTAATCAAAAAACCATAAGGAAGACCATATGGTTTTTTATTTTTGCGCATCGTAACACTTCCCGCGCACACACTACCATTACAGCATTCCCTGCATTTTTTGCGCCATAATATTTTTTACCTTTGTAAGCGCATCGGAAAATGCCTCTTTCGCATTTCGTTCAACTGCTTCTTTTGACATATCAGCACCATCAGAAATATTTACACGAAGTACGTCTTGGTTTCCGTTTACCGTTACCTGAAACGCACTGTCTCGAGACATACCCGTAACTTCTTCTTTTGCGAGAGCCGCCTGCATTGCACGCGCCTGTTTTTGCAATTGGTATACATCTTTTAATTTATCAAACATGTCCGTAATAGTTAGCTATAATAAAATATCTACACAGCTCGCACAGCTTCTTCTATGCTTGTTACCCCCATTTTTACTTTTTCAGCGGCACGTTCGCGCAGTGTACGCATACCTTCCCCTTCCACATATGTCTGCAGTTCATTAAACGGCGCCCTGTCAACAATCATTGCGCGCAGTTTATTGGTAAATACAAGTACGGAATAAATACCCATACGCCCCACATATCCGGTATTGTTACATTCCTTACACCCTACCGCCTTCATAAAAGATCCTTCTTCTTCCTTAAGACCAATATGTTCTAACGCCAGTTTTGACGGCGCCGTATCTGCCACCTTACATGCCGTGCAAAGCGAACGCAATAGCCGCTGAGCAATAATGCCATTGACCGCATATGCTATCAAACTGCGTTCAATATTCATATCAATAAGACGCGCAATGGTGCCTATGGTTGTATTGGAATGCACGGTAGACCCGACGAGTCGCCCGATAAGAGAGGCGCGCATCGCGTGCTCCGCCGTTTCCTGATCACGAATTTCCCCCACCATCAACACGTCCGGATCTTGCCGCAAAATAGAACGCATTCCCACAGCATAGGTCAATCCCCAATCGTTACGAATTTGCGTTTGCCTAATATCTCCAAAATAAAATTCCACGGGATCTTCCAAGGTTACAATATTTTTATCCTTGCCTTTTAATTCCTGAAGAATGGAATAGAGTGTTGTCGTTTTTCCGGATCCGGAAGGACCGGTTATAAGAAGCATGCCGTAGCTACGGGTAATGAGTCCATTTATTAAATTTCGCTCTTCCGGATTCATCCCCAAGTCGTCCAAAGGAATAAGAATATCAGAACGGTTTAGTAAACGAAACACCGCCGCATCCCCATATACGGTAGGAAAAATAGATACGCGTACGTCCAAAACATACACGCCCGACGGATGCATGCCCGAAGAAGGCGGTGCGGGATCCTGCTCTTTAGCCGGCACATCTTCCGAAACCTCATCACCATCATTAAATAACGCCGCTAGCGCCTCCCGTAACGGAGCCGGTTCCTTATTTTTTTCGGGCTTCTTGGGTATGCTTTTCTCCTGTGCATCCTTTATTTCCACGGTAAGCTCAAAATGACCATCTTGAGGAAGACGACTTGTGTAATCGAGACTTGATATTGCACGCACCCTATTGAGAAGAGTTTCGAGCTCATGAAGAGGTCGTTCGGCTTGTTGTTCCAAATGCCCATCAATACGAAACCGAATACGCAATTTATCTGCGAGAGGCTCAATATGAACATCAGAAGCGCGCTTACGGGCGGCATCTTCCAAAATTACATTAAGTATTGCGGCCGCGGTTACGTCAGGTGATGAATTATTTTGTGTAGGCATACACACATATTACCATATATGATTCGAGAGCACATATTCATTACCGAATGGGCTCAATAATTATTGTTTGTTCCACCGGACGTGGCGTCAGTGTACTGTCGAGAATACGGAAACTTTGTGACGACAACTCTTGCGGAGGTACGCCATCGCCATCTAAAGCGTTATTCTTTGTATACACAACAAATCCGCCGGCAATAATAAGAAGCGCAATTAACCATATATTTTGAAAAAGTATGGCTTTAATTTCATTTCTCATGACATAACCATTATACCTCTTTAAGGATTTTTTGATAAAAAACCTCCCCCGGAAGTAATCAGAGCGAAATCAATACGGCCTGCGCAACGCCACGCATTAAGCAAGAAGATTTTTTATTCCCAATCGAGGGCACCACCGGTTTGATACTCAATAACACGTGTTTCAAAAAAGTTTTTCTCTTTAGAAAGATCCGCCGCTTCCGACATCCAGGGAAAAGGATTTTCCACATTGTACTCCGCCCGAAGGCCGATACTCATGAGTCGCCTATCTGCAATATGTTCAATATAATGCTTAAAGCCTTCCGCATTCATACCAAAAATACCCTTGGGAAAGACATTCTGCGCATATATATACTCAAGCTCAACAGCTTTCTTAATAAGATCCGTAATGTGTTGCTGAAATGCGGGCGTCCACAATTCAGGCTGTTCATCTTTTATCGTATTAATCATTTTGATACCAAAATTAAGATGCATTGATTCATCCCGCATAATGTACTGAATTTGCTCGGCCGCTCCCACCATTTTATTTTGCCGTTGAAACCCGAATATGACCGCAAAAGAACTGTAGAAGAAAATTCCCTCCATAATAAGTGAAAATACAATGAGATTTTCCAAAAAAGTTTGATCATTTTCAAATGTGCCGGTTTTGAAGTGAGGCGAAAAAATCCCTTCATTAAAACCAAGAACAAATATGTCTTTGTTGTAGATGGCATCATTTTCACGGTACATATTAAATATGCGTGCTTCGTCCATACCCAAACTTTCCACGATATACTGATAAGCGTGTGTGTGGATTGCTTCTTCATATGCCTGGCGTAAAAGATACAGCCGACATTCCGGCGATGTAATATGTTTATATGTTGCAAGAACAATATTATTTGCCGCAAGCGAATCTGCCGTCGAAAAAAACCCGAGCGCCGTTTCCAAAGCCAAACGCTCATCCGAAGAAAGCGCGTAGGGCGATTTCCATTGCTCCACATCTCTTTGCATATTAATTTCGGTAGGCAACCAATGGTTTGCATTGGCGGCATTATATGCATCCCATGCAAACTTATGCTTTATGGGATATAGCTGTACCACATCGGCACTCTCTCCGTTTATAATACGGCGCTTATTGATATCCACGCTTTCTGTTGTTCGTTGAATAGACATACGTTTTAGAAATTTAATATTCGAATTCCAAATGTATCAATTTTATTGACATGATTCACAACTAGGATCATCTATCTTGCACACCGGAACATATGGTTCCGGCGCACTATCTCCGATATTGATAGCTGATGAAGATCGTTCTTTTTCCCCCAAGCCATGCGGTAGGGCATAATCAGCGGTTGCAATATGTGGAACAGCAGACTCTTTTGCACTTTTTTCTTCCGTAATAATATGCCTATTTCCTTCCGTTAACGGTGTAACGCTAGTAGACACAGTCACGCTTTCAACGGACACTATAGCGGGCGATTCTTTCTTGCGCGTATGTGTGGTGCCAAATTCCGATGTGCTTATCGTTGATTTTTCCACCTGCGAAGCCGCCAATGTGCGAAGATAATAGGTAGTTTTAAGCCCCATCTCCCAGGCATAATGATATATATCGGAAAGCTGTCTGCCAGAGGAACCCATGAAGAAAATATTAAGAGATTGACTTTGATCGATCCATTTTCCCCGATGAGCGGCGGCCCGGATGAGCCAGCGGGGATTAATTTGGAATACCTCTTTATATTTTTCCTTTATATGTTCCGGGATACCGGGAATGTGTTCGATATTGCCGTCCGCAAATTTAATTTTACCGAGCATTTCCTTACTCCACAAACCCAACTTTTTCAAATCTTCTACCAGATATTCATTTACGATCGTAAAATCTCCCGACATATTCGATTTTACATAAATATTTTTATAGATGGGCTCAATGGACGGAATAGCACCCACAACATTTGACGTGCTTGCCGTGGGGGCTACAGCCAAACAATTCGAATTACGCATACCATATGCCTTTATAGATTCCCGTACCGGTGTCCAGTCCAGTTTACTGCGGCGGGATACCGGAATTTTTTCTCCGCGCTCTGATTCCAGAATATCCAACGTGTCCTGCGGTAATATACCCCTATCCCACTTGGATCCCTTAAATGTTTCATACGATCCCCGTTCGCGAGCAAGTTCACTAGAGGTAAGATATGCATGATACGCGACAATCTCCATACTTTCATCCGCAAATTGTACGGCGGCCTCCGAATCAAATGCGACATTCATTTGATAAAGTGCATCGTGAAATCCGCCCATACCAAGTCCCACCGGACGATGCCTCATATTAGATTTTTCTGTTTCCTTTGTGGGATAATAATTTGCATCAATAACATTATCAAGCATACGCATCCCTATACGCGTTGTTTCCGCGGCCTTTGCTTCGTCGAAAGAACCATTCGTCACATGACGGGCAAAATTAATCCATCCAAGATTGCATACCGCCGTTTCGTCTGCCGAATTATTAAGCGTAATTTCCGTACATAAGTTTGAATTGTGTACCACGCCCACATGATCTTGCGGAGAACGTATATTGGAAGGGTCTTTAAATGTAACCCACGGATGTCCCGTTTCAAACAGCATAACAAGCATCTTTTTCCAAAGATCGCGCGCTTTTATGCGTTTCCATAATTGAATTTTTCCCTCATCCGCCAGACGTTCATATTGCGCATATTTCTCCTCAAACTTTTTTCCGTACAATTCATGAAGATCCGGCGTCTCGTTTGGTGAAAACAACGTCCATCCACCGTCTTCCCGAACGCGCTTCATAAATAAATCAGGAATCCAGTTCGCCGTGTTAATATCGTGTGTTCGACGACGCTCATCACCGGTATTTTTTCTAAGCTCAAGAAAATTTTCTATCTCGTAATGCCATGTCTCTAAATACACACAGGTAGCTCCACGCTTTCGCCCGCTACGGTTAATGGAAATAGTAACGTCATTCATTATCTTAAGAAAGGGTACCACTCCTTGCGATTCCACTCCCGTAGCCTTCACCAGCGCGCCCGTTGCCCGTACCGGCGTCCAATCCATACCCATACCGCCCGCCCATTTGAGTAAATTCGCCGAATCGCCATATGACTTGAATATTTCATTCAGATCATCTCCCACCGTGCTTAAGAAACACGAAGAGAGTTGTGCTCGCGTCATGCCTGCATGATACAGCGTAGGGCTTGATGGAACGAATCGAAGCGTGGAGAGAACGTCATAGAATTTCTGTGCCCACATATCTTTTTCCTGCTCGCCCATAGCAAGCCCCATCGCTACACGCATCCAAAAAATCTGCGGTATCTCAAGCATCTCTTTTGTTTCGGCATTTTTTGTAAAATACTGATCACTTAACCGCTGTACACCCAAATACACCAGTAAATCATCCCTCTCCGGACGAAGTGCGCGAGAAAGAGCGTCCATATCAAAATCCAACATGCGCTTGTCAAATTTTCCTATATCCACCCCCTTTTGTATATTACGACGAAATGTAGAGCGGTACTGATCACCTATATCCGCATAGCGTACATCAGCCCCAATAACATCCTTATACAATTTATTCAAAAACAAACGGGAAGCGACCTTCGCGTACGCCGGATCTATTTCTATAAATGAACGTGTCACCATAACAAGCGTGAGCGCCACCTCCGCAATCGGCATATTGTCATACACTTCGTTCTGGCATTGAGCGGCAAGACCTTCAACGTCAACCACGTCTTCATATCCTTTTGCCGCGTACGCAAGAGAGCGACGAATTTTTTCTATGGAAAATGGCTCAACGGCACCAGAGCGCTTCACCACATTCAACTGATGCTCTTCGATGCGCTTTAATACCTCTTTTTTCTTCTCGGCACGCTCCTTAGCATGATCATACCGGTAAATAATATAAGACTTCGCCACATCGAAAAATCCTTCCCCCATAATCTTACGCTCCACCACATCCTGCACCTCTTCTACCGACGGTATGCTTTCTTTTTCGGAAAATATAAATTCCAACTCTGAAATAACCTGGTGCGTGATTGACCGCAGGCGATCTTCATCTATGGTGCCTTTTGTGGCAAAAAAAGCATTCTGAATGGCAAGAGTAATTTTATGCTGATCAAAATCCACAACTTCTCCGGTTCGTTTTTTGATTTTTTGTAATTTTTCCATAGGCACGAAATGAACGCTCTTGCGTAAGAACTTAAATTAATAAGGAAAATGAAACGTCTTGTTACAAATTCACTTCCGTCTTTGTCAAAAGAAAAACGAACTTGTAACAAGACTTTTTATAAGAACGCGCGGGTCATTTTTTGAACATAAACACATCTTATGCCCGCCCACCTATTCTACTACAAACATGCCCCAACATGAATGCGGCCGTAAAAAAAACCGAGTAAACTCGATTCATGCTTGTGGATAACTTTCTGGAATTCTTGACAGTATTCTTTAAAACATGGTGCCGTAAAAAATTATTACCGCGCGTGTTCCCCCTCTGGTACAAAAATGGACGGCTCCTGTGGTTTTAGAAGAATTATCAGAGCAACAGACGCACCCAACAAGCCAAAATCACGAAATGTAATCAAATCCACGCCCGTAAATACCAATATGGAACATATTTCCAACGCGGAAAAAACAGCGGCAACGCGCACCCCTTTTTGAGGTAAAAATAATGAAAGAAATATGAATGCAAACAAAAGTTCGACCACCCCCTGCAAGCGTAAAAATGTTTCAAGGGTAGTTATAGTCATAAGTACGTCCATAAACCAGCCCGGAATAAAAGAAATCCAATTATCGGGATTGCGCACCAAATCAAAACCGGAATAGAGATACATAGCACCCAACCCCAAACGAAGCGGTATAGAGGGAGAAATAGGCATGTGTAGTATAATATATCACACAAAACAAAAAGAACAGGTAAAATCATAAGTAATATACCTCCATCGCGCACTAAAAAAGCCATTGGCGTACCAATGACTTCGACTCGACTGCTCTTCTCTATACTCTTTGGAATATGTCCCATACTCTTCCGACGTCCGGAGAGGATGGGTCTATGAGCAATACTCATATCCTTGCCGCTCTACGCATCTTTTTTGAAAAGACCTCAAGCCGACGCAATTCATATTCTTATATGAAACAATCTAGGCGGTTTTTCTCCCATGCAAAGATACTACTTTATCATCTTCTCTCCCGCTATTGGTTTTCTTATCGTTTGGGTAGAATAACCGGGCAATAACAGAACGGGCGTTTTTTTGATTCATTTTTTGCGCCCGCCAATTTTTTTCCGGCCAGTTGGGAATTAAAAGAGATCCTTCGTGCAATATAGGAACAATAAACTTCTTTCCATCGTTCATCCCTATAACGGTAAACATATCGGCATTTGCCGCTCCGGCAAATAAATCCTCCCTCTTTTCTCCGTGCGATCCTGACGGTTCAAAGTTAGGTGTAAACATGCGAACATCTTCTCTCCCAACTAGACTATTCGACCGCGACTGTGATTGCCGTTTCTTAGAATGTCCTTTCTTTGAATACCTTCCCGCGGTAAAACCAAATACCGCGAAAAGCAGAAACGGCCATACGGAAACTTCCGTTTTCGTTGTCTTTTCGACAAGACTGCCTCTTGCTCCAATAAAAGCTTTTTTCAACTCCGTGTTTTCTGTGGTCAATTGACCGATATTATTTGAAGGACTCAAAAGTTCCGTTTCCTGAAGGACAACCTTCGGATCAACAACACGCTTTTCCGTCTCCCGTGAAGTCATATCAGCCTGTTCATTATCCTGCGTAAGAGTGACGATAACATTCTCTAAATCTTTAATCTTCTGTTCTTGCTCCCTTTGCCGGGCAATCATGCTCCGATACTTTTGGATGCTAATCTCCTCCTCGCATGCATATGACGGCACTGTTACCGTATCCCCCTCACGGAGTTTGTGAAAATCTATTCCGGGGTTTAGTTGCCGAACTGCCTGATCCCCGGGCCAACGTGTTTTTGTCCGAGAAACCCATGCTTCGGAAGCTGTGGGGTTATCTTTCGAAATGGTAATCGTACTGCATTGTTCCGCTCCGGCATGAGACGTCACAGCGAGTATAATTGATAATGCGATAAATAACAGCATCACACAATCCCCTTTCTTGTTTGTTATGCCGCCCTTGAATGCAGAGCGACTCCGTTCCTTTTGTTTTCCCGTACAAAAATCGGTACCGTGTCCGTTTTTGGATCTTCCTTTTGTGTTTTTTCTGCGAGAAGCCCCGAGCGAAGTAGTACTATTTCATCTTTCAGTTGGGCAATGTGTATAAAAGCAAATGTAAGCCCCGCCTCCTCCAAAACCTCAAGCAGACGTCGCCGTAAAAATTCCACCTCCCACCGCAAACGACATTCGCGTATTTTCAGATTCTGCATCTCGCCTTCCTCTGTGGCAAGTATTGTTTTTGTGACAACAAGCTCCTTATTTACTTTATTTCTATCGCCCTCTATTCTGCATCGAGCTTCCCTGCTATACCTAAGTCGAGGTGAAAAATAGAAAAAGACTGCCATTCCGCCAATAATTATTCCCAAAATGGCGCCAAAAATGATACCTATTCCCAAATACCATATGTGCATACCATCACCTCCCTTTTTATTATTTTGTTAAGGTTGTTCGTTGTTTTATTAAAGATTTTCTAGCACATATATTATCACAGGTCAATGTTCCGCCTTTTATTATAAAAGCATTTATCAATAAAATAATGCTCTTACTTATAAGAAATTACTTTTTTGTTTCCTTTTTCTGCGGAACCACTAATGTGATAATACCGTACGCAATCATTCCCGGAAAAATACCAGTACATACAACAAAAAGCACTCCCAAAAAACGAAGAAAGTTAACGTCCCACCCGATATAATCTTCCAAACCGCCGCAAATACCGGAAATTATTCTGTTTTTTTCGCTCCTATAAAAATGTTTCATAATTCTTTTTCATCGTAGGGAACCCGAAAGAAAAACCTACCCTCCCCATAGCAGGGTTACCGTATCACAACTTCTCCCTTAATCAGAGTAAGTCCCTCGCAAAAGTGAAGCGCTTTGGATAAGAAAACTCGCTTCTCCCTGACGATAGTAGTCCAAAAGGGTTAGTACTCCCATAAGAAGAAGTAGCAAAACAGAAATACTTATATAAATATTTCCCCTGTTCACGAAGAGGCACGGTATATGCCGCATGCGCGACTCTACACCCCGTTATCTGATAATATACTCTCTGACTTAGAATACGGTCTTATTATAGCAATAATGTATTACGAAATATATACTTATTCCTGCGTAAGGCATATTACCCCTTCTTCTATAAGAGTAAGAGCGCCCGGAATAATATTAAAGAACATAGTAAGCACGAAAATATAAATAGAATATGTCGGATTCCAAAAACTTACTATAACCGCCACAACGGCGGTGATTGGCGGTATTATAATACGAATGTATCCTCTCCGTATAATACGTTTTGCATCCCGCGGATTTTTTATCTCACGGGAAAGATCCACGTGCCGGAGAAGCAGAAATAAAAAGAAGCTAATAATAACCACATTAACGGCATACACAAAAATAGCGAGCTCGTTTTGGGGATAATTACCGAGAAGATGCGTCGAGAACGGAACAAGAGCCACCATAAGAAGAAAAGGGATGTTCAAATGCATGAGTTTGCGTGTAAGATTCGTAGCAAAAACAGAAACGATAAAATGATGCCCGATCCAATAACTGGCGAGTACCAAAAAAGAGAGTATATAACTTAAGAATAACGGTGCCATATGCTGAATTTCGCGCCAAATCATTTCATTCGTAACAACACCTGAAAGCTCGGGAATTTTTAAATCCAGAGCAAGAAGCGTCATAACGATGGCAAATATACCATCAGCAAGCCCGTCTAAACGTGATTTTTGCATATTTCAATAGTATCACGAAGCGGTTTTTCATATACCAAAAAGAACATAATCGTGTGCATTATATTCCTTCCACATTTCCGGGCACTATCCTGTTTATTATTTCCTCCACGTCATCAACGATAGTAACCAGGTCTATGTCTCTTGCTTCATTAATAAAATAATTTTTTTTAAGGGGATAATCCTCCAACCAATCAAATAATCCCTTCCAATATGCGCGTCCCACGCATATGATCGGCACCATATCCGTGATACCGGTCTGTATAAGTGTAAGATATTCAAATAATTCATTCAGGGTACCGTATCCGCCCGGATAAAAAATAAGCGCATCGCTCTTTATGGAAAGCACAAACCGCCGCGTGAATAAAAAATAAAACGCATACGTATGCGTATGAATATTATCCATGCCTTTTTCAGCCGTAAGCAGTTCGGCCTTAAATCCGACAGATGGCACACCAGCCACCATAGCACCCTTATTCGCGGCTTCCATAATCCCCGGACCGCCTCCCGTTATAATAGCGAAGCCATTCTCCCCCAGAGTGCGTGCTGTATTTTCGCAATGGTTATAATAAGGATCGCCCGGCATTGTTTTGTGCGATCCAAAAATAGTGACGATGTTTCCCGAAATACTTTCGAGAATTTCCAGTCCGGCATCAAGCTCTTCACCCGCTTTTTTTACCGTCCAAGTACTATCGGCGATATATTGTTTATTTTTATGTAGTCCCTTCATTACTATAGAGTACAGAATTCAAGGAAAAGAAGAAAGGCTTTATTTTAATCAAATGCTTTTTGTATACTTTTTGAGAAATGCTTTGGTATACCTGCCTTATCCATACTCGCTTCCCCTCCGCCCAACACAAACAAAGCGGAAAGCACGCCGAAAAGTGTTATGTGTGAATACACATCTTCTCCGAAGAAAAAGAATGAAAGCGAAAGTATGACAAATGCCGCCGTTGCCATAAGGCGTGTTTGAAATCCCACTAACAATAAAGTACCAACTATAAGCTCAACTATTCCGGCAGAGAACACCCACATTGCCACACTCACCGGTACGATATCCGTAAGACCATACTGTAAAACAACTTCTGCCGACAAAAATGGATTGAAAATTTTTTCATATAAAGCTAGGTATATCATAGCGCTTCCCACCCCTATCCTAAGTATTAAAGGAACCCAACGCGTAAAATCGGAAAAAGGGGAAACAAACGGAATACCCATAATATGATCCACGCCCGGCTTGGGATCGGCAAGAATACCCAACGCAAATGCCGCCGCCAGAAAATCAAAACTTCCCACCATATATGTATCGAATAAAAATGCAATTAAAAAAAGAAAAATTGCCACCAACGTCGCCGGTGAGAGCAGCAGTCCGGAGAGAAGCAAAAAACCGGTAAGGATCTGCAGTGTCGCAAACACACCCATACCATGTAATGCCGGAGATACAAGCACCTGCGAAGAACCCGCGCCAATAAGTGCAATACCCAAACTAAGACGAAGCATCCAGGGAACGAGCGGCGCATACGTACGCGCTCGCTTTTGGCACAGTGTGATATACGATCGAATATACTTATTATCTTCCACTACAAGATAGACTGCAAAAATAAAACCAATCGTTGCCAGTATAAGATACCCGTTTTTGGCATCCGCAAAAACACTCGACAAAAAACGCCAACTAGTTCCTTGCCTCGCTACAACAGCTTCATCCGAAAGAACGTAGCCAACATGCGCAAATACCTGTATTGGCATTAGCACAAAAGGAAGAATATAAAAATATAATTTTTTGAAAAGAAACATAAAAAAACAAATTTGTTTTTTGTGCCACCCTATACAACCAGAATATCATGTGAAAAGATTTTTGTATTGTGGAAAACAATTAAAAACTCCACGAATGTTCGTGGAGTTTTTATGAAGTAAATTTTTCTACCTATGGACATGTATATTTATATCTTTCATGTGTTCTTTTATAAGCTCTCGTGCCGCATCGCGGTCTCCAGCCTCCATAAGACGATGCGCTTCCGTTATTACAGAAAACTGTTCCTCGGTTATACCGGAAAGATGCGTATCTGCCGTCACTTCTTTAAACGCATTATAGTCCCCCACTTTAATAGCCGCCGCTATATCTTTGTTATACATGCTATGCGTACCAAATCCGCGCATAAATTTGAAATCTCTTCGAAATCGATGTTTTACACCAATTTCTTTTAAGATTGCACGCGCCTCTTCTTCGTCCCCCTCTTCCCGCAAGCGAAACGCCTCGGCAAATTTCTCAAAATTATCTTCGGTTACCAACTCCCCTATGCGCCGCCCTTCCGTAAGCGTACGCCATACATCAAAATTACCTGTCTTAAGCGCTTCTTTTACCGCTTCCCGCGTCACTGGATTAAAATACGGCCTTGATGTATCTGCGGCAAATGCAAAAGATCCTCCGGTAAGAAGCATAACCGTTAAAACGCTCATACTTCCTCCCATAAACAATCTCTTCTTTATATTCATATCATGCTCATTAGCTATTATTATACAGTTCGGAACACCGTCCCTCCTGCATAATATACTACGCATGTCCGTTTTATTTCTTTCACATACCCCTACTCAAACACTCCGCAACACGCACACGCTCCCTTTCGGAAACCGTCCGCACCCCATAATCCATTCCCGTAAACTGCCGTGCTCGCCCGTATATAATCCAGGGATGAACCACACAGGCGGTAAATTCTTTCTCTCCTGTTTTTCTACCTATCATGCGCACGCGCATATATTCTTCTACGGATTGTCCCTCCGCTAAACCGGCGTCACCAAACATAACGCGCCACTCTCTTCCCCGAAAGTCTTTAAGCATAAAAGAAGCACTGGCATCGGCAATAGACATTATCTCTCCCGCAAGAAAGCCGCTCTCCGGCATATCCCATTTTGCATGCCGTACGCCCGGCATATACCTATATATGGACATATGCTTCGCAAGCGCATCGTCCACACTATCCCCGATGCCAACCATAAACCACACACCGCCCAATATTACGGGAATCCCTAGAACAATAACTGCGAAGGGTACCGTATTATACTGATATCCGTTCCTTGTATGCCGAACATTATATACCGTAACGCCTAAAAAAACGCATGCCATGACAATCCATATGTACGGAATCGTGGAAAGTATGAATGAAAACACACCTATACCAAGAAACGGATACACGTCCCATTCATTATTTGCAACTAAAAACACAATAAGAGTAACAGCAACGCTCAAAAGAAGCGCGGCAAAAATACCCGCGCTCCACAACATGTAATGAACAACGAAAAAGCTCCACCGCGGTTTTGGCTCTATATGTTCATTTTCTATTTTATTCAATACCTTTTCGGCAAAATCTTTTTCATTCATATACTTATGATACCGTATTTATATGTTCCTTTTGTAATTTTTTATGTAATTGGTTTTTTGCTCTTCTTATATAAGTAGCAACCGTTCCCATGGGAATTTTCATAATATCCGATATTTCCTTATATTCCTTCTCTTCAAAAAAACGGAGGATGACAATTTCCTTATACGGATCTTGCAAACAATTGATAACTTTTCGTAAATGCTCCCCTAAAAGTGCCGCATCAACCTCGCCAACAATATCCATATCTCCCGCAAGATTTTCCAAAGAAGAATCATCCATATTCGCAAGCCACCCTTCCGGGCGCACCATTCTTTTACGATGCATACTTATAACATGATTGCGTGCAATACGATATATCCACGAAGAAAAATTAAGCGTTTCATCGAAATCATGTAAATTTATGTACGTTTTTATAAAGACCTCCTGCAATATATCTTCGGCTTCTTCCAACGCAACATCAGTAATGCGCCGTATGTACCTAAGAAGACGGGCTTCATAGCGATAAATGACACAGGCAAAGTAATCCTTGTCCTGCAAGGTTAAACGGATGAGATCGGTATCGGATTTTTCATTACAAATATCTTCGTGCACATGCCGCATTGTACCCTACTACGCACGAGTGTCTATAGTTCTTTCAAAAACATCCCCGGCATAGGGGGATGTTTTTTCTTTATAAGGATGGGACATCGGACGTACAGTGGGCGCATTTTGTCGCCTTGATTGGAATTTTAAAAACACAATGCGGACATTCTTTTTCTGTAGGAGCCGGCGGCGGTTCTTTTCGTTTAAGCTTATTTACCTGCTTTATCACAATGAATATCGTAAAGGCGATAATGAGAAAGTTAATCACCGTATTTACAAATAAACCGTAATTAACCGTTATTGCATCAGTTGTTTCCGTCGCCTTTTTCAAGGTTATAATAAGATCGGAAAAATCGACATCACCAAGCATGAGTCCTATGGGTGGCATAATAATGTCGGTTACCAAAGAGCTTACTATCTTCCCGAATGCACCTCCGATAATAACACCGACCGCCAAATCAACCACATTACCTTTTACGGCGAATTCTTTAAATTCTTTAAACATAATTATTCTATTATGGTAATTATTTTATACACATACTAACCCTACCCCTTACTGGCAAAACAAACAATAAACGCATTATAATTAAGACAATGAGAAAGAAAAATACTATTTTCTCCGAACTTACCGGATATCCTTCAACCGTTGTGTTTATTATTGTGACGCTTTCCATTGCCTTCATGCTTGCCATACATCAATATGATATTCAAAATCTCAAACGACACATTAACACACTTGAACGAGAAAGCAATGCTCCGGCAAATATAATCAATAAAAACGATTTCTCTTATTAATGAGAGCTTGTAAGCAAAAATCCGGCGTCCGCCGGATTTTTTTCGGGTGACATGCCGATTATCGTACTTGAGCCGATGTACCACCGTGGTACTCTTCCATAAGGAAATAGTAATTTCCTGCGAATAACGCAACGGCAAACACGAGGAGCACGCCTACGAACCATAACAGTCCGGTAGCCGTCTTATTCATTTTTTGCTGATCATGTATCATATGTGCATGATACCGCATCACTTTACAAACACAAACAAAAAATCCACAATCATGTGGATTACCCGCAGGCGCGTTTAACGCGCTTATACTGTTTATTTTGGCGTAAGAACCCCTTGCAGTTCGGCCTCCATTATTTCTATCCGCCCATCCATAGAAATTTCCCGTCCCGCCACCGTTGCACGCACTATGGCTTCCGTAACATCAAACCACGCATTCTTGGGCTGAAAGCACTTCCCCATATCATCTCCCAGTGTATGGCTGGGCATTTTATTATTCACAAGAACTTCCGCCAGGAAACGAAGTGTTAACTCCATAGAAACCTCCTCCCGTTTTTATGGTAAAAACTATACCACATTTTTTCATATTTGCAATATGCGTCCGCACCATGTACTATTGCCGTTACATGAAAAAAGAGACATTCACTCGTATTAATAAATATCTGGCTGACAATAATTACTGTTCGCGGCGAGAGGCCGATCAGCTTATTAAGGCTGGTAATGTACTTATCAACGGCAAAAAGGCACATCTGGGAGATAAAGTGGGATCGGATGATACCGTAGAAGTTCCGAAGCGAAGTCATATGCCACGCGTGTATTATGCGTACTACAAACCCGCTGGTATCGTTACGGTAGGCGCACAAGAAGGCGAAAAAGAAATTGCCGATAGAGCAAGGTTTCCCATTCCCGTATTCCCCCTGGGGCGCCTCGATAAGGATTCTGAAGGGCTCCTTATTATGACAAACGACGGGCGTATAACGGAACCTCTCTTGCATCCATCCGCCCGGCACGAAAAAGAATATAGCGTAACGGTAGCGCGCCCCATTACCCATGTATTTTTGGTGGGAATGCGCGAAGGCCAGCGCATCGGCCGCGTGGACAAGATTCCCAACTATAAAACACGTCCCACAAAAATACGCCGCACAAGCAAATTAAGTTTTGATATTGTCTTAACGGAAGGTAAAAACCGTCAAATTCGTAAGATGGTAGGAGCTCTTGGTAATAACGTACTTACCCTTAAGCGATTTCGCATCATAAACATTACTCTCGGAAACCTTAAGGCCGGCCAGTGGCGCGAAATAAAGGGACGCGCCCTTACAGAATTTTTAAACGCACTTGGTATTGAACAATAAAGATTCTTGTAAAAAGTGAGAGTGTATTATTTCCTGGCGGTAACAATATAAGGACCATACTGCGTTACATTATAAAAGCTATCGCTACGCCCCGGAGCTGAACAGAGCGAGAGAAGTATTGACAAATATATATAAATGATGTAAAAAAGTGTTAAGTTACCCGTCACGGAGGTGTTATTTAACAAAGAAGTGCCCGTATGTTTTTGTTTCCGTAGAAAAAAGAGGAGGGACGTTATGGATGAATTACCGCCCAAAAACGAATCACTGGAGCCGGCACATCTTATGGAGAAAGCTGTTGAGCGAACAAAAGGGAAACTTGCTTCCCTTGCAACTGCTCAAGATGACAAACATGCGAAGACGCTTTCCGGATGGATACAGATAATTTGCTCAGACTATTGGAGTCATGCGCAAAAAATCATCACAAAAAGCGAACATGCCGCAAAAACAGCTCTGCGGGATATTGAAACTCTCCCGCAATTGATAGAAAGGGCGGGAAGGGTCCTTAAAGTAGATTTTAAGGATACACTAGATAGGCGCGCCGAAGAACACAATCGCTATCGCCTGCAATTACGCGATATATCTGCATATATTCGACGACTTACCATTGTCCTCACCGGCAACGATGAAGGTATTGTTACGGTACCAAATGCATTTATTGATGCGGCCGTATCAATTATGGTGGTCACAGCGGTACTTACCATCGAATACTTCCTTAATTTTGGCGTGGTGGAATTTGCAACAGATCCCACCACATCAATGATATTTTCAATTGGTATGTCGATTTCTGCCACTGCTATGGCTCAATTGGCGGCAACGAGTTTAAAACAGGTGAAATATCATCGGGGAGTTATACGAGAGTTTGAAAAAAACTTTCCGGATGGAAAAGATCCCGTAACCGATAAACGTGTCTCGCCGTTTCCCATTTCAGGATGGACGCCATACGTCATCGTATTAAGTCACGCTATATTCATAGGTATATGTGCTTTTATCCTCGGCATACGGCTTCTTGTTGTTCTTAATCAAGGGCATCCGGAAGAGCTTATCGGGTCTTTGGTTCTTGTGGCGTTAATATCTACGTACTATACGTATAAATTCTTTACCGCATCCCCATATCCGAAAGATATCATAGAAGAATATCGTGAAAAACAGAAGGATGCGAAAGAATTGGAGAAAAAAACACTCTCCACGGCCATCTTAATGGATGATCCGGATATTATTCCCATCGTAACGGCCTACAGCGAAGCTATTGCTGATATTGAGCAAAAACTGAACCGCAAGCTCCCCGTTTTGGAAACATATATCCGCCTTGTGGAAGAAACCCTACCGTTTCCGGGATGGATTGATGCACATGCGACTACCATGTTCCAATTACTGCAATCTCATATGGACGGCACTAGAGAATCATTGGAACAGCTAGAGTATGACAATAATCGCACGGATATTATAGATGAGAGCGTTCTTAACAAGGCGCGGACCATCGCAAAGAATCCTCCCGTCATTGAACGAACGGAAGATCCGAGCGAAATACTTGCCAATCTCTGGCCCGAAGCACAACGCCAAGCATCACGTCGCGCGGCGCTTGCCGATCTTGCAGGATTTGAACCCACGGAGGAGTAATTTATGGAAAACGCTAAAAAGGCATTTTCTGCCATAGGGGCGATTATTGTTCTGCTCACTTGTATTTACCTATTTGTAAATCATCAGCGCGGTATCGGAGAAAAGTATTCTTCCGATACCGATAGGTTTGTGTTTATACGAGATGTTGAAAAACACGCCGGCACACTCACGCCTGCCAGTATAATCGATGATACAAAAACCTTACGCCTCACCGACATATTCTCTGATGCAAACAAGAGCCGCTACGGTGCCGACACGCGACCACCGGATGGCGTTGGACTGATTGTTTCATTCATTTGGAGAAACAATGGAACGCGCTTGCGGGAAGAAACATTCCGTATTCCCGTCTGGAATCATAGCGAACAGCCTTCAAATGCCCGCCGCCGCGAATTCGTTGATGAAAGCGAGCGGAAATTTGATCAACTCGTACAAGAGTTCGTTAAACCGGTTGCCGTTCGGTATCCGTATGTCCTAGTGTTGGATACCACCAACGGGGGTGACAATATTGCCCCCGGCGTACAGCACACGATAGATACCATGCTTTCCCTTAAAGATGCGGGGCATACAGTTCCCTTCCGTATACATTTTATCACGGGAACGATCTATCAAGGCGATTACTTTATCGCTGATAATGTGACGAAGGAAGCACTTGAGGAAGGCATGAACCGCGGCAGAAAAAAGCCGGTAGAGGATCAATCTTTTGTCTTTTCCTCTCTTCGCTCCGTGCTTCGAAATTTAGATGCGGGCACAACCGTGGAAATCTACACGGACGGAACCGAGAACTCACCGCCGCCCGGCATTAACTTATACAAAAGCTCTCAACTTTTAGATGAGAGCAACTGGAAAAAACTGGATGACTATTTTTCTTTAGAAGGACTAACTTTGGATGGCGTTACCATACGCCTCCATCCCATGAAGCTGGATGATTATAAAAAATCCCTGCTTCAAGATAAAGCACTTCAGTACATAGCTTCCCGTCTCAAACTTACAGGCGCAGAAGTGAGTATTGAGTTGTAAAGTAGGAGCACCTTGAACGAAAGCGAAGTTATTAAAACTCCGCTTTTTTTATTTCAAAAAATATGTCTTCTACACGCGCTTTCGAAACTATTTGTAACTTATGCCTATTGGTACGTGTTTTATGCTTATAATACCCACATAATGAATATTTACTATGGAGATACCGCAAAATAATACAAAACGAAGGGACTCTTTGCTTTTTAAACTCATAGCAATCGCGCTTCTTATGGGCGTTTCTTTAGCGGCTTCCTTTTCCGTCCTTGGTTTGGTAATAGAACGGTCCCACAGATCTGATGAAGCGATACGCGAAATAGCATCGGCATGGAGCCGTGAACAAACAATTACGGGCCCGGTGATAGCCATCCCCCTACAAACAACCGTAATCACGAGTACCGGACAAACAACAACGCAAGAAAATAACATATTCCTTCTTCCTGATACACTAACCTACGATATATCAGTTGATACCGAAACCCGCTCTCGGGGCATATTTGAAGCGGCCGTCTACACAAGCCGCATAACGGGTACTGGCTCGTTTAACTTGGATGATGTGGACCGTACTCATATTGACGGCATCGTCCAATGGGATAATGCTACCGTGTTTATCGGTATTCCCGATACACGAGGCGTAGAATCTTCCGCTGTATTGCTCTGGAACGGCGAAGAAATAATATTCGAACCGGGCGTACCAAGAAATAGCATAGAAGCGTCCGGCATTAGTGTTCCTCTGAACATCCAACCACTCAAGAAAGAGCATATGTTTTCGTTCGACATAATACTGCGTGGAAGTGAGGCCATATACATAGCACCGCTCGGAAAAACAACCGACGTTTCGATATCTTCGAACTGGCCGGCACCGAGCTTTACCGGCGCATTCCTTCCCAAAGAACATAACCTTACCGATGCCGGCTTCACAGCAAAATGGAATGTATCTTCTTTCGGACGATCTCTACCGCAATCGTGGGTGGAATCCGCAACAGGACATGATCAAACAATAAAAGAGCATATCGTCAACTCGCTATTCGGCGTTTCCCTTAACCATGGTGTTGATTTCTACACGCAAGTAAATCGGTCGGTTAAATACTCCGTACTGTTTATAGCGCTTACGTTTCTTGTCTTTTTTATGTTTGAAGTGCTTTCCCAACTGCGCGTTCATCCGTTAAATTATCTCCTTATCGGCCTTGCCATTGCACTCTTTTATCTACTTCTATTATCACTCGCAGAACATGTCGGTTTCCTTTCGGCGTATAGCATTTCCGCAATCGCCATTACCGGTCTTATAACCGGCTATGCACGATCGGTTCTAAAAGCAAAAAAGAAAGCGGGCATTATTGCCGTCCTCCTGTCAGTTCTTTATTCATATTTATACATCCTTCTTCAGCTTGATGAATTTTCCCTCCTGTTCGGTTCCCTATTTCTCTTTGCAATACTCGCCATCGTTATGTACTTAACACGAAATATAGACTGGTACGGCATAGGAGAACGATAAGGACCCGCTTAAGTACGGTAAGAGTTCCTTTTTATGGATCGATGAGTTAAGAATGTTTGGAATTTGTCTTTGCTTCGCTAAGGATTTGTGCGCAAAGAATGTGGCAATAAAAAAACAGACTCATTGAATCTGTTTAAAATTTACTCTTAAGACATAAGATCCCGTAATACCGGATCGTTTTTAAGAAGGTCGGGAACATTTATGTTAAGTTGCTCGTGAGCCCATGCCAAACCTTCATTTACTTCCTCGCCATTAAAAGCGCTTAATAATAAGAACACCTCTTCTTTGGAATACTGTTTTTGAAGAACGCGCCTTACCTCATCTATAATCTCTTTCTGTTCAAGACAGGGAGTATTGTTTTCCTGTCTAAGTCGTTCATTTACATGAATATCCTCCCAACCCAAACACATTAAGTTCTGCATGCCGTTTCTCTGCCGAAACGCTTTGGATGCCGCCATTTCACGAGCGATGGTAATGGTATCTGCTCTGGCAAGAACATAAGCGAAGCGGTTATTTTTTTTCATCTTTACCGCAAGTACCGGTCCGCTACGGTGCTTGTGTACAAAATAAAAAACATATCCCGCTCCGGATTCCCAATATACTTTTACAAAAAATCTCTTTCCTTTACCGTTTCCATTTGCCAACGGAACGATGATGCCATTTTCATAACCGCGCGGATGAACACAGTAGTACGAATCACTTCTATACATCAGGAATTCATGATGTTTTTTATTGAAGTCATTTTCTAGACGCTTGCAAACGGGTGATATATGTGCCGAATATCGCTCGTCCGCAAACTCTTCGTCCGCATTGAGTATTGTTTCAATACCCTCTGTAAGCATAATCTTATAAAGAGCATCGGAAAGTGTTGGCATTACCCCCTGCGGTTTCGCTCTAAAACGCTTATGGGTTTTGTTTTTTCCAATATCTTTATATAACGGAAGATCATGCATGTATGTTGTCTCATCGGGACCCACAGAACACAAAACAAATGTTCCGTCTTCTCTTTGGAAAATCCATATTTGAAAATGTGCCGATTCGGGCTTTAGAGAACGTATGCGAAAAGATATGCGCTGTCTCGGATTAAGTACGATATCTCCATACTTATTCGCTGACAATATTGCCTTACGACAGTGCCATTCACGAATGTGATCCTTTAATGTACGCTCTTCTATGAAATTCCTATTTTCTTGAAAACTCCATATAAGAGAAATAACTGCTTCCAAATGCCGCCGATATGAGCTTGTATCATTCGCATCATGCAAATGAATAAATTGATCAATGGCATATTTTGCAAGTCGATTTCTTTCCACAGGAACCCCCTTTTTACCGTGTGGCAAACAAAGCGCGCATAAAAAACGAATAGCATGGAACATGTCATGCGTAACAATATATTCCGGTTCGAATATTGTATACCACAAAAAAATAACTCTGTCAATTATCTGACCTAGTTACTTAAAATAAAAAGAGGTTTGTTTTTACCGAATATGGAGTATGCTTTTCCAAAATGTATGCAAGTACGACTGTAAGCAAAATCACGAACCCATTCAATTTTGGCCCTGAGCTTGGATGAATGTAAATGAGTTAACGAGTGATTGAAAATCCTTGTAAATATCTGATTCCTTATCTCTATACGCACCCATGAGCACGTATACATACTGACCGTTTGCGATTATATATGTATCTATGGGATAGAGCCCGTCTGCAGTATAAAAACTCGCATTTGCGCCGCCCACCACTGCTTCTTTTGGATCATCAAGTGCAAGTCCTACGTTTGACTCAAGAGATTTTCGCTCCGGCCAGACAAATGCTGAAAGGTTATCTGGGTTTTGATACACGCGGATATGAATAGCAGGAGGACCTTCCCGTGCGTCGGTGCTGTTTTGCAGTTCTTCATATTCATTACGGTTCATGAGCATTACACCGGAAATGAAGTCAATGTCCTGACTTTCCGTGTTTTCAAGCATAATGTAGCCATCGGGCCCTTTGCGGTATGTGAATTCATACCCCCGTGTCCGATCGCGGACGGTTTTAGTAACAGTCAAATAATGCGTAGGATCTTCGCATGGTACAATACGGCCCGGTGCATCAACATCCCCTTCAACATAAATTTGATCACCTACCTCAATATCGCCAACTAATGCAATGCGCTCAAACGCTTCACAGAAGGATAGTCCCATAGAAGGTACCGCAATAACTGCACCTTTTTCGTCATCATCTCGAACAGTTATCAGCGCAGGGCCGTCATAAGCCATTGCATCAAGATCCACATTTGTAACAACGCCCGAAAAAGAACCGGGCAGTGGGGTTTTTGTCTCCTCTTCCAGCTCACCATCTTGCCCTACAAGAAAATAGTATCCTACTCCTATAAGGACAAGAACAATAATAGCTATGGGTAACCTCTTCATGGCGTCATTATAGCAGTTTAATGAGAGGGTGCCTATTTCTTTTTCGGTACAACGAGAACGAATGCGTCAATATACTTCGCTTTTTGTTTAGTTGTTTTCGACATATTTTTTAAAATTATCCAGAATTGCTTGCCAACCAGAGCGTTGCACTTCCTCACTATTCTCGCTTTCAGGATCAAACGTTTCTATTACTTTTACTCCTTCAGCAGTTTCTTTAAATTCAACTTTTACTTTACGACCATCATCCATAACGGATTCGAGTAATTCATTTTCTTTAATTTCAGTATAGGTAAGGATAAAATCAAAACTCTGACTTTTATCTTTTGCAGACATTGTGATTTTTAATTTTCCGCCAATACGCAGATCATTTTCAGGAGATAATGCCTCCCAATCATCAGAAGCAAACACCCATTTTGTGAGGTGTTTAGGCTCATTCCAGCACTCCCATACTTTTTCTATTGGAGCAGTAACTGTTGTTTGTACTGTTATTGTATTTTCCATATCATTTTTTTTCTCCGGCTTTTTTGAGATCTGCTATGATTAATTTTTTCATTTTAAGCATTGCCGGCGTTGTTTTTTCCGGATTCTTCCCCATTAATTCATTCATATTTTCAGGAACTATTTGCCACGAAACACCATACCTGTCTTTTACCCATCCACACTGTTCAGATTCCGGCACAGCTGAAAGTTTCTCCCAATAGTAATCGATCTCTTGTTGATCTTTACAATTAACCATAAGAGAAACAGCTTCGTTGAATGCGAATTTGTGCATTTTACTACTGCCATCCATCGCAGCAAACCACTGACCTTCCAGCTTGAAATCAGTAAACATAACAGAGCCCTCCTTACCTCCCCCTGCTTCTGCACCGGCAGGATAACGAGCAATAGCGCCTCGTTTTGCATCCTTGAAGACAGAAAGATAAAAATCGGTTGCTTCTTCTGCCCTGTCACATGTGTCGGTAACAAAAAGCATTGATGGGATAATTAGAGGACGCTCATCGCCTTCGGGTTTTGTGTAGATTAACTGCCAGGAGAATCCATATTTATCTTCTACCCATCCATATCGTTCACTAAACGGATACTCCTGGAGAGGCATAAGTGCCTTTCCGCCATCTAATAATTTTTCCCATATATCATCAATTCTTTTCCGTGCATCTTTGTCTTGTGATGGATCAAAATTAACCATTATGGAAATAGAAGGATTAAATTTAAAAAGCGGACCGGCACTAATTGCCATAAAGCTATATCCCATAACTTCGAAACCAACAATATCACAGTCACCTGACGGTGTGTCTTTAATTTGAGTTTTATACAACACCTTAGAATCAGGAAAGGCGGAAGTATAAAACTCAGCGGCTTCTATAGCCTCTTTATCAAACCATAAATGTGGGATAATTTTTTGCATAATTATAAGAGTAATTTCTTAGTAATGCCATTATAGCAAATTTTAATGATTAATTAGAGTAATGGTGCTAATATCCGAACATACAAATTTTCATAATCTCTTTTTTACCAAGAGGCCGGAACTTGCGCCGCGAAATATCGGAGTGAATCACCCACGGCCTTGCTTCAATGTGAATACAAACCGCGTATGCTCATCCGAGGTTAAACACCACCGACATAATTCTGTTCACTAAAAGTGAAGATAAGTCGTCTATTCACCTGCGAACTAAGCGTGAAGAAGAGATGTGGAATGATATAGATGTTCACTAAGTCCTATATCATATTAGGAAGGGAAATCCTTACAAACGGAACCTTTAATGGTTCCGTTTTTTCTTGCTTTTTGCAGTACACATGCTATGAATGACAGCAGATTTTTGTACTTGAAAAGGAGAACAATGAAATGGGAGAAAACAATCAGTCCGAGAATGTTAGACAGGAAAACCATCGTACGGAATACAATATTGTAGCTACAACATGGAGATTTTTCGTAAGCCTTCGGTTCATCGTAGCGGCGTTTGCAGTAACGTTGCATTCGGCACTTCTTACTTTGTACAGTCAGTTTTATCAACAACAGACCGTGCTTAGCCAGATTAGTATTCTAGGGCTTCCAAGTGTTGGTACCATTGCTGCTCTTGCTATTTTTCTGATTGAATTGCGGAACATTGATCTTTATATTCTCATGATACAGCGGGGCAGGGAATTGGAAGATGTTTTAGATTTGCAAGATGCGCATTTTGCCAGATTGGGAGAGCCTTACACACGACCTCTAACGGTTTACGATCGTCTGATCAGCCATACCATGGGTATTTATATCCTTCATGTTGGCGTCGCAACACTTTGGGTTCATTTGTTTGTTTTAAGCATATGGACATTGAGTAAAAATACTGTTACATGAAAGGAGTGTATATGACAACAAAAGAATTTGTAGAGGCGCTGGAGCAACACAAAAAACACCCCGCTTGGTTTGTGTTTCCAGTTGTTACTGCGTGTACTACTGGTTTCATTGGTTGTCTGGTCGGGATAGTTTACTTTTTTTTCTAATTGCTCTTTTACGGTATGTAAACGGTTTTTCATCATAACCTGCATTGAAAAACCGTTTTTTATTGTAGCGTTATAGTATAATGGTACATGCCGTTTCTTCTTTTTTTGAATCGTTCACCGCGCGCGGACGTTTTTTCATTTTCACAAAAAAGAAAATGAGGATAACAGCAAATAACGGATAACGGGATAACGGGGTCAGGGATAACGGGGTCAGGGACGCTTTTTTGGTCGCCAAGGATCTCGAACGGTTGATTCAAGATTGAATCGGTTAATAATGCGGTTGATCCACTGTTCCCTGCCATACGGTTTGCCTCTGTTTACACTGTAGCGCAATTCTTCCAGTTCATCATCTTTTTCTGGTTCATTGACATAAGAAATGTAATCATCGGGCATATCAGTGGGCCATTTTGGATAAGCGTCCCTGACCCCGTTATCCGTTATCTGACCCCGTTATCCGTTATCTCCAGAATGATATTATAACCACTCTTTGCGATAGAGAGCTTATGGAGCTATGGCGGGAGCGGCTGGCGTATATTTTAAGAATTGAAAATACCGTCAAAAGCAAGTGTTAAAAACTTTTCAGCTGCCGCTGCCGTGTATGATACGCCATTTTCCGGATCAACAAGCTCGTGATTAAAACTGGGAAACTCAACCCATCCGCGCGAAAAGCAGGCAGTTGTACTGTTATAAATTTTTTGCTGTGATTCTTTTGGCACAACATCATCTTTGCCGCCGTGAAGGAAAAACAGCGAACCGTGAAATTCATTTAAAGACCCCAACAAAACAGACGTATCAGGTAATGTTGATAGAAGCGGTTTTGTTGTAGTAGGACTTTTCCCGCAACCGCTTCCTATCATAACAACTGCTTGCATTGCCTGTAATACGTTTGGGCAACCAATAAGAATAGTGCCGCCAAACGACATTGCAACAGTCCCCCACACAACTTCTTCCCGCAAGATATTCTCTTTGCAATATGTAAACGCGTTTTGTACATCATCGCATTCCTGCTGAAATGTTTTTCCGATAAACGCATCATTTTTTTCTGCATTACGCCTCCCCGTGTTAAAAAGAAACACGTTATTTTTATTTCCCAACAGCTCTGCCAGTTTGTTATCCCACGATGGTTTACTCTGTGTACCTACTAGGACATGCTGTCCATACAGCCCTTTCAAAACCAAAACAGCTTGGTTTGTTTTTTCTTTCGCAGGGTAATGAAAAATAGCGGTTTCCCCGAAGAATACGGATGACAACTTGTGCACTTTCATAATAATAGAATACGCCCGTTACTCGGTATGAGCAACAGGCGTTGTTTTTACCTAAATTCCGGTTTTTCTCCGGAATCAACGAGCTGTACTTCGTTTCCAACTTGATCTTTTGCGGATGTGCCAAACCGATATGTCATTGGCGGAAAATCTGCAACTTTCCAAGCAGGTATAGCGTGGTGATAGTTTCGGATTTCCGAGATGATCTGTTCATATGGCACAGAAAAATGAGCGCAGAAAGCTCTTGATAATCTTACCAACAAATACCTGCCAATCATACCGTCAAAAACGTGGCTATATTGTGATTGCACTGTTGTACCGGATTCCGTACCCGCAACGTGTTTGGTGAACAGTGGCAAGCCGAGCGCTGATCTTGTGCGCGAGTCGCTGTATATGCCTTGAAAATCGCGATGCACCGCCCGCCGTAATTTCAAATTCGCGTCTATTTCCGCCAACGTGTTTTGGCCGTGAAGTTCCGGCAGAAGTCCCCGAACTGAAATCAACAACGTCCATGCCTCAAGAATGGGTCCAATGATTTCTGCAACGAAATACTCTAGCGGATGCCGATTTCCGTGCAGCTTTACAATCTGCACCAAAAGCGGCTCATCGTCCGGCTCTTGCGGATCGGAAGCATACAGTGAATGGTACGGCATTAAAACGCGTACATCTTCCACTGGAGGATGGGGACGTGTCTCCCGGAATATAACGCCGGATCCTTCATAATCCCCACCCTGCACAACCACTCCAAGAGATTCGGGCAAAAATGCATAACGTCCCGTATCGGAACGCTCATTGCACATACTTCTTAAATCGGAACAAACAGCGATGCTGTGTTCAATGGAACTTCGGTGTAATCTCCGTATAAAGCGGAAATGCTTTTTATCCAGGTCGGTTTTGATGTAAACGCGTAAGCCGTTTTCTGTCAGCAAAGTACGCGTAGAGCTTGTTGGCTGTGTGCATACAGTACCAGCCACATCCAACCCAGGCCGCGCAACGTCAGGATGCCAAAAGAAGCGATATTTTCCGCCAATCCGTACCCAATCAAGCAGTTCTTTCGGCGGTACAGATTGCAACACGATACATTTTTCAAGAGCCAAGAGCGTATAGGGCAGATTAATATGCGGTATGGGACCTTGCGGGTCATACCGCGCGTCAACATCTGAATAATCGTAGAAGCTACCCTTCGAATCATTTAAGTACCGTTCTCCGTATATCGTGTGGCTTAACGCATCACCAACAAACAAGTCGCCTAGCTTCATCTTAATCCCCCTTTCAGCGAGCTAATTTTACGAGAAGGCTACTCTTTTTAAAACGCCTTGTCAATGTCCACTTTCGGTAACACTTTATTTTTATCTAATGCGTGTTCCCGGCGAGCTACGCTTTGATAAAACCCTTCTTATCGAAAAACTTTAGAATTTATTACATAACGGGGTCAGTACATAACGATAACGAGGTCAGCCATGCTCTGTAGAAAACCCCTATCCCCAAACAATCATCACGTTATGGGTGAATAACCGGAGCATGATTTCTCTACACTGACTCCAGTAGGAACGTGCGCGAAGGAAGGAACCGAGATTACGTTTGATCATGGAGTTTACCGTTTCCACTTGCCATCTCTGACCATAGAGTTTCTTGTTGAAACGGAGAGCCATGAGTTTACGCTATTTTCCGGTAGGAAGCTTAGTGGTCTTACGACCTCCATGGGGAGGAATGATGGTGCGAGTATGATGCTTTTCACGAGCAAATACGTGTGCCTTCTCACTATCATATCCGGCATCAGCTAAGAGCGTCTGGAAAGAGATATTCTTTTGAGCTTCCGTAACCGCTTTCTTGAAGTGTACATGATCGGGGAATGGTCCTCGTCCGGGTATGCCGGAGAGTATGATATGAGATTTACAATCAACAATAATTCCCACCTTGGGATATCGCGTATAGTGTGTCATTTGGTAATAGGAAGCACTTTTATCTCTTCGTTTTACAAAGTATTTACTGATATGGTGGGATTCTAACTCCGTACCGTCCAGAGCAGACAAGAGTATCTTTTTTTTCATGATCTTTCCTTTCACCGCAAGCGAAAGTATTTCTGTAATGAGTTTATCGAGTGTATTCTTTTTAGTAAGTCTCTGAGCTGCTTTTTGCAACGTAGTATAGTGAGGTATTTCTTCCAGTTCCAGTATTCTTTTGAGATCTGAAGAGTCTTCAATGATCTCTCCTATGCCTCTGTAATCTTTTTTGAAAAATTCTTTAAGTACCAGGCAGGCGACAAGTTGATGTTGGGTGAACTTCTTGGGACTTTTGATGGTACGGTAGGCGGGTATTGATTGTTTAGCGGTTTGATATGCTACACGCGCTATATTGTTTGGAGATTTTGATGTTGTCATTACGCATATTGTACCATGGGATGTCTATGATTTCTACAGAGCAGGACTGACTCCGTTATTGCTGACCCCCGTTATCTAACGATTTCGCTAGAGCTTTTTCTTTTGAAATAATGAATAGTCAGGTGGGGTAGCGTATGCGCTCTCAGGTAAGGGGAGGTTATGTTATATGTATAAATAAGATTAAAATCTAATTTGGTCCACTTACCGACAACCCATCGAAAAATCTTTTTATGTAACAATACTAAGAAATTCTAGCTAGTTATGGAAGTCTTTGATAAACTATAAGTATATATGAAGGCAAGTATAGATGATCGTAAAACAAAAGAATCGGATAAAGCTACTAAAGATATTGTCCATTCTTGTATTAGTCTCCTAAATAAGGAGAGGAAGCTTTTGGTGTTTCCCATGCTCTCATTTGCGTTGCTAGTAACAACTCTTCTCCTTTTCGGAGTTTATATAGATGAAATCCAAGAACTCTTTGATTATTTAACGAATAGAGATGTGTCCATATCTATTCCTATTCTTATTGGTCTCTTCATAATATTTTTTATAGAATCATTCTTTCAGGCAGCGCTCATAACAAGTACACATGTAGCAATAAAAGGGAAAAGAATAAGTATTGGATATGGTATTACTAAAGCTTTCAATAAAATTGCAAATATCTTGCTTTGGAGCATTATTTCTACTCTAATGAATTTTGTTGACAGGTTATATGGTAAAAGCTTTGTTGGAAAAATATTTGGTCAAATTACGCTATTTGCATGGAGGATATTAACATTGTTCTCTCTACCTATTCTCATCCTTACAAATGCAGATATGGTAACAGCGATTAAGCAGTCGGCGAGCGTGCTCAAATCATCATTTGGTGAAAATATTGTAGGAAATATCAAGATATGGTTATTCCTGTTGCCCTATGTTTTTCTTTCAGTGATCGCTCTTGTCATTGGATTTCGGAGTGAAGGTATTTTCACGTCCGGTATATTTCTAGGTGGAGGTATTATCAGCCTCCTCTTTCTGTTCGTTCTAGGTAGGACATTGGGATCTGTATTTAGAACAGTACTTTTTGTTTATGTTGACGAGGGGAAGATCGCACACGGATTTCTAAAAGCGTCACTAGATAAATCTTTTAAGACTAAGGGCGAAAAAAATATCTAAAGAAGAATTAACATACTAAACATGCCTGCCTGCCGTCAAACAGGTTCTAACGTGATAACGGGGTCATGGATAACGGGGCATAACGATAACGGGGTCAGGGACGCTTTTTTGGTCGCCAAGGATCTCGAACGGTTGATTCAAGATTGAATCGGTTAATGATGCGGTTGATCCACTGTTCCCTGCCATACGGTTTGCCTCTGTTTACACTGTAGCGCAATTCTTCCAGTTCATCATCTTTTTCTGGTTCATTAACATAAGAAATGTAATCATCGGGCATATCAGTGGGCCATTTTGGATAAGCGTCCCTGACCCCGTTATGAGCATCCGGCAGTTCTGCGACAGCGCAAAAAACCAACTAGAAAAGTGCAATGACTTTGAATCAAAGCGCAAGTTCCTGACCGACCACATTGAGAAAGTGGTTTATCAAAACTACAAAGCAACAATCATCGGATCGGTACCCATCAGATCATCAGCTTACGAAGAAATAGACCTGCCGAATGACGAAAGCAAAATCCCATTTCGGATTGAAGGTGAAATTGATACGAGTTTGCTACATCGCGGTCCGCGACAAAAGTTTGCTGAGGATGGGCGACTAAAAAAATATGGATCGGGTAAATGCGGTATAGAAAAAATACCTTGTAAACATATAAGATTATTGTAATAATCCTCAATATGTTTATAGCTCACTTTCCAGCAGGATATATTCTGACTAAGAAACTCCAAGAGAAACAGCGAGTAAATAAATACCTTTGGCTAGGCCTTGTTGCCAGTATATTACCCGATATCGATCTCCTATGGTTTTATCTGGTCGATAACCGCCAAACTCTACATCATGACTATTGGCTACATGTGCCGATTTTCTGGGTGGGTATCTTTGTCATATGGTACTTATTCCTTTTAATCTCTAAACAACTCAACCAAAAATATCTCCTTCCGACAGTAATATTTTTCACAAGTATCACCCTTCATCTACTTCTGGACACAATAGCAGGAGGCATTGCCTGGTTTTATCCATTCTCAGATACCAGCTTTGTCCTAATCGACGTTCCCGCAAAATATGGTTGGTGGGTCTGGAATTTTGTCTTTCACTGGTCGTTTCTTCTTGAGCTTGGGATTATACTCTGGGCCATAACTGTTTTTAGTAAATCACAGGGAAAGAAGTAAAAAGCCAGATATCCATATCTGGCTTTTTTAAGTGGAGATGACGAATAGATCAGTCTGCTTCGAATGCTACGCGACTCACCTTCCCATCTTTAACAAAGATACGGCACTGAGCTCCATTGTTTGTACCATAATTATATTCAGTCTCTCCAGTATATTCCCACAGAAAACCTTTTCCACTTGTGTATTTTTCATATGGCTTCATTGTGTTGAATGCTTCCTCTTGAGTCATTCCGACTTGCACTTTATTGCAAGTTTTAAAGTAGGGAGTAAACCTTATTATTAACGGATAAAACAATGCCAACAAAAGTAATACTGTCAGAATTACAACAATAGAAATAACAATGCCTAGAAATATCTTTTTTCCTTTAGTCATGCTCATAGATTTGAAAGAGTTTGAACTAATTGGGTGAGACTTTTTACCAAGCTAGTAAGATTTTCCACTAAATTCGGTTGGTATGTAGAATTCGCTGAATATGATTCAATGCGCTGGCCATATCGATCTCCATGTGCTGAGCTTGGTGAATTATATGCTTTTCCAATACTGTAGGGTGTAGTTGCTCCTTGTTGCTGTATGTTCTGGATAACTTTTGCTCCAGTTAGAATATTTCTTTGTGGATCATCTAATTGTCTTGGATCGGCTCCGACACTTAGTGCAGTATTCATAGAAACCTGCATTTCACCTACACCACCATTAACTCTATCGAAAAACGCCTGCTCGTATAATGCTTCTCCAGGAACAAGGTGCGATTGTTCTTCGTAATAGATTGACCTGATAATATTTTCACTAACGCCAGTTTCCCTGCTTGCTGCCTGAATGTTTCCATGATTTCGGGCAATTGCTTCTAACGCACGGTCTCTTCCGCCAAAAACTTCTCCAGTTTTAAGAATTAAACCGTTATCTCTACACAAACATGTTACATCATAACCATGCCAACTCATAAATATCGGACTAGGATTTACACCATTTCCAGTTGGATCAACTAAAATTAAAGGATTGTTTCTTGCATAGCTGTACATATTCATCTGCTGCGGATCGGCGAGGAATTGTCCCGGATTGTCTCGAGATGCCGGATCTTGCGAAGTAAATCTTCCCTCGCTTGGATTCTGATATCTCGCACCCGCATAATTCAACCCGGTAGAATCATCAAATTCGTATCCAGTGAATTTTCTCTTCTCATTAAAATTCGTTTCCTGTTTATCAACCCGCAAGCTCCCAAACGGGTAGTAGTCGAGTGTCTGCACCAGCTCATCACTATCATCCGTTATCGCACTAGTTCCTGAAAGATGATCAGTGTGGATATAGCTTGTGGTAGTTGCGGTCTCACCTCCGCCCTCACTTGTTGCGGGTTTGAAGGATGCGGCTGATTGTGACCAGTCAGCGCCTCCCGTAACCGTGTTAGACCAGCTCATGGTGACACTGCCTGCAGGAGTTTTAGGTCCTTCATAGCTTATGGCGCTGTCAAAGGGCGTTGTTTCTACCAATCCAACTCGTGTTTGACCCGCTCCCACTGCAGGTGTTCCTTGAGAGCCGACTTCAGAGAAGATAATGTCCACTACCCATGCATTATCCGCAATCGTTGTTACACTGGTGCTTAAGGAATTGTTATTTGTGAGGGTTGATCCATTTTGGGCGTCAAGCGGACTTAATTGATCAACGCCAGTCAGTGATATTGCTGCTCCCGTTGCTCCGCTGTTTGTACCATTTAATGTTACCGCTATAGTATTAGCACCACTTGAAGGATTCGCAAGATACCATAAACTAGTGGAGTTATTATCCGCATCATTATCGTCCTCGCGCACATTGGTCATGGCAACGCTGTTGTATGTAATGCCTGTTACCGTTCTATCAGAATCTGTGGAATCGTTCATAGCAACACCAACAACTAAAAGCCTGTTAGTGCCGCTTGTGGTATGTGACCAATTGAAAGAACTTACGTTTAACTTACTTCCGCTGTTGCTTGTCGCGTCATATGCGATAGTTTCAGGCGTTCCTCCCCCACCCCCTGCGGTCACTTCAACGGTAGAGACTAATTGCCCGTTAGCAAAAATATGTTTGGTGGTTGTAGCACTTGAAGTGGAATAGTACTTGTTGGCGTACGTGGTTGTTGCTTGCCCTGAGCCTGTCGAAGGGCCTTCTTTGAGGAATACGCGGCTTCCCGTGTGATCGTAGCCGTAATTCGATGCTTGTGTGGTCGTCGTCGCTTTTAGTAATCGACCTTTGGATTCTGAAATTTGTTGTGAAGGAACTTCGTGTGAGGTGGGTGTTACTGGTGTGTTTGCGAATACCAAAAATGGCGATACTAGGAACGCTGTGGTGAGAAATATGATGAGAAGGCGGATCATAGGAATTTAAAAGTTACCAACAACTTTATAGGATTTTGTTGGATATTCACGGCCGTGGCGGTAGGGTTGTGTTGGAATTTAACTATTCTGGTTTGGTAAATCAATACAAATAGTATCAACACTTTCCTTCACTTTTATAAATAAGACAAAGACTTCACTCAAAGAATAGCCCATTCGAGTACTAAATTCGTAAATATTTAATTCTCGCATTAAATCCGATAACATGTTTCGTAAAACTTTGATCTCGTTGCAGGAAAAATTCACTTCTTCATTTGCGGTTATATTTCTAACCATCTCGTCAATATGTTTTGCCTCTACTTCAGAAAACGAGGCAGGCGCACCGAATCGTGACAACTCAATACCTAATAATAATTCTCGATATGCTCCCTTTATGATCTTGATTTCAACTTGTTCAAATCTCATATTTGTAATAATTAAACTTATCATTGCTCCAATTGCCTATCGTAGTAATCTGCTCCATCTTTTGGACGGAATGCTGTACCGTAATCTGAACTGTTACGATCAATAACAATATATGTGTTTGAGTCTGAATCATAATATTGAGTACGGTTCCTCGGCAGATCGTCAGTACGAGAAGGATTATTTATCACGTTTTCAATATGCCTCTTGAAATCATCTTGGCTACGGATACCCAATTCTTCAAATTCTGACGATAACGGGGTCAGGGACGCTTTTTTGGTCGCCAAGGATCTCGAATGGTTGATTCAAGGTTAAATCGGTCAACGATGCGGCTGGTCCATTGTTCCCTACCATACGGTTTTCCTCTGTTTACACTATAGCGCACTTCTTCTAGTTCATCATCTTTTTCTGGCTCGTTGACATAGGAAAGATAGTCATCAGGAATTCCGGTTGGCCATTGGGAAAGGAGTTTTTGCTGTTCTTTGGTACCATGTTGTCTGCGCCATAAACTGGACCATTTCCAGTTTTCTGCTCGTTTGATGAGTTTAGCACGTAATGGATTGCGTTCTACATATTTACAGAGTTGTATAAAATATTCGTTGGTTTGAACAGGAAATGATTTATACCTGCCTTGATAGAGATGTCCTGATCCGATTGTTTTATGGAATACATGCCATCTTCGGGTGTGGGTAAGCGTAAACCATCCCATGAACTTCTGTAGATCGCCGTCTTTTTTAGGATGGAGTACCAGATGCCAATGGTTGGGCATGATGCAGTATGCAAGAATACGCATCGGTACTTGTTCTTTTGCTTCAGCGAGCGTTATTTCAAACAATTGATAATCTTTGGGTTCATTAAATATCCGCATGCGTGCATTTGCGCGGTTGATTATATGATAGATGATTCCTCCTACATCGGTGCGTTGGTTGCGGGGCATGGAATAACCATAGCAAGTGGAGAAATTATAGGTCAATAAGCGTCCCTGACCCCGTTATTCGTTATCGTTCAGGCTTTATAAGCCCTGCTCCCACTTGCTCAAACTTGTGGCGAATATCGTCTTTATCGATATTTGGAAATGTTGCTTCGTACTCCACTTTCATATCTTATCATTATACTTTTCCTCAATTGTGCGAACTATATCATTCTCTGACATGCCTATAACTTCTGCCAAACGCAACACTGCAATCAGAGCTTTAGAAATATCAGCCCTTAACTGTGCCATGTCAACCTCCTTACCATGATCAACAGCTTCACTAATAGAAGCTACTTTGCCGGATGTCTTAGCAAGATGCAACACGGAGTGGCGAATAGCGAATATCAACCGCTGCTTATTGGAGTTATTTACCAATTCCGGATATGTTTTTTCATCAAATACAAAATGTTTTGCCGTGAATTTAATGATGCGATCAATATCTCCGTTCATGATTCTAATTTACTGAATAATCTCTAACAAGTCTCAAGCGCTTGAGAAAATACATTATGATATTTTTTTATATATTCTTTCAAATTCTTTCTCTGATATTGCATTATAAAACGCGGGTGCTCGATTGCGAATACATGGTTAAAAAATCCAAATTCTCTGTTCAGCTCAGTGAATTTCTTTTGATTTTTCCCAATGCCTAACAAGATCGCCGTATCTCTAGCTCCGAAAGAGCGTTGTTGTTGTAATGTGCTAACAATAAATGGTTTCGTTATCTCTAACATATCTTTATCATCGTAATAATTATAATTTACTCCATCTCGAATAAATCCAATCGGTGAAACTGCAGACAGAAAAAAGTTACTATAGAAAACCCTAGAACCACCCCACTCATTAATAAATGTATACATGAGCTCTGAGGATAATTCCCTTTTCTTCACAAAAGCATTATCAATGCCACAAAATTTTTCTAAAGCGATTGGATCAGTAAATGGCACTCCGGTTATTCCTGATCCAAAACGACCTGGGTTGATCCCCAATACAAATATTCTCTTTTGAGTATCACAAAAGAATTTATTAAGAAATACTTTTATATTATCTCTAACATCTGCCTGCTTGTATGGATGTACAGCCTCAACCCCGTATGGCAGGTTATGCGGTGCGTATAGTCCTTCGTAGAACATACTTGCCTTTTCAGCAAATGTTGATGTTGACATTGTTTAAATAAACCACTTATATTTCTCATTATAAACAAATATAAAAGGGCGGTACAGATTTTGCACAACCCTCAACGATTTTGGCATCATTTCCACATACTGACCGGAACAGCGAAGGTTGTCTTTGCGGCACTTCGCAAGTCGGGCTTGTGGCCAATGACCCTTTCGGTATTGTCGAAAGACCCATACCATAGGGATTGAAATTTGTTCTCGGACATTCCGTGCATGCGCATATCCGCAAGGTGAATAACTCCTAGAGGAGCTTCTTTCATAACCTTCTTATACCTCGGTCGTTGTTTGCTACGAAAGACAATCTCGGTAAATACCGCTTGCCGCGTTTTTGGCAAGAATTCAAAACCGCCAAAACCCGTAACCCAAGACACAGCCTTCCCAATAAGAACCCGATAGCCTAAGCAAATCATTCCCCGGAACTTCACTTCTTGTTCAAGAAAAAACGGGGATGCATCTTTTAGAAGAAGGAGAAAATTCCTAAAATCCTCAGTGGTTATAATAGATGGGAAAATAATGCTCTGCGTTGAAACCTCATCAAGCGATATTGCTTGTTGCACCAGGCGCACTATCTCTTCTTTATCTACTTTGCTAACAGACAACCTCCACCCATATCTAGCAGGATCGCCTGCAGCATGCGCAGCGAATAAACACCCCGCACCTCCTTTTCGATAAAACTCAAGCTGGGTTTCAATCACTTGTTGATTTTGCATTTTTACCTCCTATACAAAAGTTTGATTTTCTGAAAGACCAGCAGATCATGATTCCTCACATATATACCACAAATGATCATAAAATTCAACTGTTAAGAAAGTTCAACTCCCATCAGGTATAGAACTTTTTTGCATTGCAAAATAAAGATTTTTTCGATGGGTGGCTGATGGGATTCGAACCCACGACCACTCGGACCACAACCGAGCGCTCTACCACTGAGCTACAGCCACCATGCGTATTGCATATCTCCTAAGAATGCTGATACTGTACCAAAATTTACGCTCGAAAACAATCCTTCAGAAGACTTGTGGCAGATTATTTTGGGAAAAAGAAAAAGACCATTAAGGTCTTAAGGATCATGTTCTTGGCAACGCATATTGTTCCGTTTACGTATTGAGGTAATACTCCATCCTAATATAGGCACATACCCTCTTCCACAAAAAGGGCAAAATATATCAATCTCCCAACCGAAACTCTTTTTATAGTACTCAAATACTTCGGTTGACTTACAGGGAAGTAATGTGGCGAGAAGAGCAAGGCGGGCGAAAAATGCACTATCCCCCATAAATGTACAATCGAACATGCTTTCATACTTAGGCGTACCTCTTACTGAATTAAGTGTCGGCGTACTCCATACTGTAAGATTTGGATCGCGAAAAACCTCATTTATTGTTCCATTATCAAACAACACATCATGCACGGCGTAAGAGTTTCGGGGAAAATAGATCTGTGTTATGTCAGTAAACTGACCTTTATATTCCACCGGTAAAAAATCAACCTCAAGATACCGTTCCCACAAAGCGCCTCCCAAACCGTTGCGATCGGCACGATAATAGCGTCTCATTTCTTCCATTATTTCGAAAAATACCTTCCGAGAAAGCATAGCACCCCCTTTTGTCGGAAAAAGAAAAAGGCCATGGAAGACCTATAACTATAAAGTGATTAGTGATCGCCGTAAACTCCGCCAAAATTTTCATGGAGGTAGCGAAATGCTTTCAGTTTATCCGAACATTTTGTGCACTCCAAAAGATGCATTTCTTTTTCCGGTTTTTTTCCCTCAGCAAATTGCCATACTTCTTCTTCCGTAAAATGATTATCATCGTTATTCTTTCCCGCATTGTACACCATTTCTATCATTCTCTCGGTCGACATGGCGTCTCTCCTTGTATGTTAATCGAATGCTCTAGAACAAAGAATACCGCGTAACAACAGTAACGTCAATTAAAAACCGTCGGTGGCAGTTTTTAATATTTACCGGGAATTTTTTATATGCACCGTTCTTTGCGGAAACGGAATCTCGATACCTTCTTTATCAAATGCCATTTTTATACGTTTTCGATACTCACGCATTACCGCCCATTGCTGCATCGGCTTAGTGTCTCCAAGTACTTTTATCATAATGGCCGAGTCGGCAAATTCATTTACGCCCACGGACTCAATCGGCTTTATAATATCATCTTGCCATTGTTCGTCTTCCGCCATTTCCTTCCCTACGCGGTTTAGTACCTCAATGGCTTTATCCAAATTGGTATCGTACCCGACACTTATATCCAAATGTGCCCGCGCCCAAATTTTTGTCATGTTGGATGTTACGCTTATTTCACCATTCGGCACCGTATGTTCGACACCGTCCAAATCCCTAAGAACCGTGCGACGAATGGTAATATCTTCCACAACACCGGAAATACCGCCCACTTTTACCACATCTCCCTTGCGATATTGATCTTCCATGATGATAAACAAACCGGAGATAAGATCGCGAATTAAATATTGACCGCCAAAACCAACAGCAATACCGGCAATGCCGGCTGCCGCTATAAGAGGACCAATATCAATACCAAGCTCGGACGCTACCATAAGTCCGACCATAATCCATACGCCGATGTTGATAATGGAAAAAGCGACGCCTTCAAGTGTTGCTTGGCGTTTTTCCTTGGCAACGTGGTCGCGCAGTTTATATGTTTTATCTACGACTTTTTCAAAACTGGCGCTGATGATACGCCGAAGCAAGCGAATACCAACAAATCCGCCTGCGAAAATAAGGATAATACGGATACTATGCATTCCCATCCATGCAAGGAAAGCCTCCGCCAGCGATGAAATTGAGAAATCGATCATATGTCTGTTTTAGATTGTAATGAAATTATCGCACTGAAAATCGTTGCTGAATCTTGTACAGACTACTATAGGTGCTTTATTTTTTCCAGTCCTTGATGCGGAGTGTTTGAGTTCGCTCATCGAGCGCAAATTCTATTTTCTGCCGCTCGCGCCACTTAAGCGCACGCACCATGTCGATAGGTATGGTTACGTAATAGGTACCTCCGGATTTTTGGATATTTCGAATATTGCGGTTGTGTTGCTTTCGTGCCATATATAGATAGTATATATAATCACTAGTGATATATCTAGATATATCACTAGTGATTTATTCGCTCCCATAGTTCAATGGATAGAATGCAGGCTTCCGGAGCCTGTGATAGAGGTTCGAATCCTCTTGGGAGCACATTTGCTTTTATAGCATGATTTGGTATCATTTTTGCAACATACTCCCCGTCTGCCGCCTATGTAAACCGAGAAGGCCTGGGCGATTGCCCGAAATGAAATGGCCAAAGCGGCAACAGACATCGGCAGACATCTTCTTCCGGACGCCCTCGGAATTGCTGTATGCATTCCGAGGGTATTTCTATGCCTGTCGAAAAATAAAAAGCGCCGCAACAGGCGCTTTTTATATGTGTGTCTCTATTGTACCAAGTTAAAACCTATTTCAAAAACCGGTAATGTGCCACGCGCGGAG
>PFEF01000004.1 GCA_002793915.1 Candidatus Ryanbacteria bacterium CG10_big_fil_rev_8_21_14_0_10_43_42
CCGCATCTGACGCCGTTGCTCCCGGATCGGTAAAGGTATCGCCTTCGGTGATGATTATCGGATCATCTCCCAGTACGGTTATGAGAGGAGGATTGTTTTTTGGTGTGCAGGAATCTGAAAAGGTAATGGACTTGGAAGCAAGATCGCCCGTTACATAAGCATTATTTTTCAGATGAACATAATAACCTTCAATACCATGCGTTGATGTTTCATGTTCAAGGAATATGTGTCCGTCCGGTGCAAATACGAATGGGACGAATGAGTGATTACGAAGACGGATAGCGCTTTCGGCCGTCGGATCTTCGCGATAAGCATTGTTTAGGGAAATAACCAAAACCGCACTATCCTCATCTTCCGTTCCGGTAATGGAAGAATAACTTTCCGATATGAAACGACTTGAAGATATGCGGTCATCCGGATTATCTGTGATAATGACTTCGGAATTACCTTCGTAGGATGAATCAAGTGTTATAGAAGAGTTATCATCCATGGTAAGGTTTCCCTTTACCCACAAAGGACCTGTTAGGACAACGCTGTCGGTATCCTTCATGCGCATATCGCAATTTACAACAGCAGGACCGATATGTTGTCCGGGAGTAGGTCTAAATGGACAGGAAACGGGAGTAATATCCTCGCCAGCCGCCGCAACAGCTTTCCATGCGGAAATATCATCAGGAGAAATGGCGTAGTTGCGCTCTGCCAAAGGTGTTGGCGGAGAAACAAGAGGAATAATAGAGCCGCTAACGGGGCTATTTACATCTATGGAAGAAACAACATACGCATCTCCCAAGATAACCGTATTTATAATTGTATCTGCATATGCATCTCCTCCTATCGTTTTTTGGCCGTTGCCATTGGTGGATGAGAATATTTCCGTTGTGGAAAATGCTGATCCTTCCACAAAAATATTACGAATACCATATCCGTAAGCATTTCCTTCCACGGTGAGTGTGTGTTTTGTGTGGTCTCCGTTAATGGTTGACTTTCCCGCAACGGAAAGGTCACCGGTAACGATAGGATCGTTTTTAGAGATTGTTGTTCCATTGGAGAATACCGATCCAAAAACACGAGAATCCGATTCAAAGAATATGCCACCGGTATCGGCAAGTACGCTTGCGTCACCAAAAGAAACGGTACGAGAATCATTATCCGTACACTCCGTTGGAATAACGGTAACGATACGCGTTTTCTGATCAGCAGAAAGACCGTCCGAATCCATTACATCATAGGTGATGGTATAGCTACCGATAGGCGTAGTAGATGAAACACTATCTCCGCCTATAACAATACTGGACGTTATGTCTCCATCTTCCGCATCTGACGCCGTTGCTCCCGGATCGGTAAAGGTGTCGCCAACAAGATGAAGGAGGGGATTGTTTCCAATAACGGTAATAACAGGCTGTTCGTTCACAAGACACATAGGGTTAAAAGGCTTCACCACAACATCTTGGTCGTGAAACCTAAATAACATCGATGATCCTTTTGTGTTTCGTTCTGCAAAGAATATATCGAATTTCTTTGGTGTTGAAGAAAGCGTAGTGCTTGCAAAAATTGTATTTTCGCTATGTTCACCCGAATTATTCACCACAAGTTCGCCGTCTATATAAATCCACGAATCATCATCGGACGTTATACGAAACTCGTAGGAGCCGTCCACAGGCGCTGTTACGAGCGCTTGCCAGTGTACGCCAAAGTGAAATTCGTGATCTCCGGTAAATCCGGTATGACGCTCCTCTGTAAATGGATCAAATGGGAAATATTCATCTCCAAATTCAAGATCGGTATCAAGAGCGGAAAAACGGAAGTAAGGAGCATCGTACCAATCTGCTGTCCATGGAATCGTATCCGAAAGCGGGTCGCCGTACGCATCTACCGGATCAAGGTGGAGTGTTTCCATTGCCGGATGACTTGCCGGGTAATTAAAGTATTCACCGTACCATCCGGTGCTTTCGGAAATAAGAGAACAGGAAGGTCCTTCGGGAAAATCCCATTCGGTACGCTGATTTAGTACAACAAGCGTACGATGAGGTTGGTACTCGGTAAGGATGATATGGCCGTCTGCGTTTGTGTCGCGGTTTACATCGTCAGATTCATCCTCTGTGAAAAGTTCGCCCGAGAAAGGAAAGAAATCGTCGATGGATGAAATTGAAATGGTGTGTTGATCGTTATAACGTGGTTCATTCCAGCCATCGTTCGATAGAATTTCCTCACCATAAAAGTATCCACCAAAAGGAAGTTCGTCGTAAGTGATACATTCCGCATCGTGTGACGAGCTGATGAAAGTGGTATTTAGGGAAAGGGGTGTTTGAAAAACCGAATCGGGAAGTGTTCCTGTTGATTCTTTCACCGTACCATTACCGGCAAACGTAAGTCCGGGTATGGTAAATGAAGTTGCATACTCTGATCCGTCAATTATATCGCCATAAGCATCCAGAGTCATTTTGCAGATAGAAATGGATCCCTGTTCTTCTTCCGGTTCTTCTTCAATGCGGTCAAATGCGGCACAAATGGGGTGTACGCTGTTATACTCCTCCGCATCGGATGGATATATTGCATGAACAGCTGTTACAGAATTGACATCCGTCGGTATTACAAGGTGTGTTTCTACCATTTCCGAAACGGTTGCTTGCTCAACGCCATCGGGGATATCAGATACGGGGGAAGTGGAAGTTATGTCGGTGGTGTCGTTTTTAAGCGCGACAAGCCATGATTCGTCGGTTTGTGCGGTACTTGATCGGCCCTCATAGCCATCCCATGAATAAAGGGAAACGGCATATGTTCCCGCAGGAATGGAGGTGCTGACCGGACCAAGGTGCGCATCTTCCTCTGTTCCGTTAGAGACGATGTATTTTGATGTATCGAAAACAGTAATAATACGGCCATCTTCCGCGGCAAATCCGCACAATGGAGGTACGATAGAATCGTCACTTGCAAGAACATTCGTATTGGAAAGTGCGGAAATGCTGACAAAAAGAAGCATTACGGCAAAAAACACCAATCGTTTGGTATATGTCATGAATTACAAGATTAATAGTTGTCATTCCCCCAACAAAACAAGAAAAATACCCATCCAATGTGTTTGTTATTGGGGGAATAATGCTGATAAATTAAGGAAGTTAGATTTTTTTGAGAGAATTGTCCAAGAACAATCCTTTATAAGACAAATTTGATAATAAAAGACATTTCGCGATTATGTCCTTTATAAGCATACACAAAGAACGAGGAAAGAACGTATAAAGCTTTAAAATAAGTACAATAAAGAACAAAATAGTCAGTATAAAATAGCATTTTTATGGTAATAAGTCAATGTTGTGTGTTAAAGTAAAAAACCCTTTCTATAAGGTGCTTTTTGGAGAAATTCTTTATACAACACAAGCTACCTAAAAGGATTAACAAAAGCATAAAAAGTAGCGGAATGTTTTTCTTAACACGTCATATGGTGTAAATGATGTGTTTACTATGATAATTATCGCAAACGGTAAAACACGCCCTTGCCTGTTTTTCCCACTTGTTCAATACTGCCCTCCTTTTCCAAGCGCTCCAAATAGCGAAATGCTGTAGCATCCGATACGCGGAGCGCTTTCTGTACATCGCGATTGGTAATGCGCCCCTCTTTAAGTAAAAAATCCATGACTTTATTGAGTTTTTTTTGTTTTCGTGCCTGAATTTCGGCGCGCGCTTTTTCTAACAGTTCATATACGGCTTTTGAGGGTTCTTTTTTTGTAAGTTCCGGCACAGAGCTTACCGCATCCTGTTTTACGGGATATTCGGGAATATAGCGTGGTACAGATCCTTGTTCGTTTTCAACCTCTCTTGGCGTATTTCCCTTTTTTTCTGCCGGCTCCTTCGCTGTCGAGAGGGAAGATGTTGTTTCCTCTGGTAAAGCAAATGCTTCTTCAAAGGAAGGTGTAAGTATTTCTTCGGAAACCGCGTTTTTCGCAGTAATGGCAATAGGAATAAATTTCTGTTCATCCATATAATACAGTATATCAAAATTTTTTATGAAATAATGGACTTTATAGCAGGAGGTGTGGACATATTTAAATAAAAAACCCTAATATGTAGGGTTTGTGAATATGAAGAAGAATATTTAATATGCGGTAATATTCTTAACTAATCTTTTTCGTCGAACGGGTGTGTCTCCGAAAGGCGTCTTGATGCGTATTCTTTTACGGAAGGTTCAGTTTCGGTGTTTGCGACCAATTCTTGGCATATTTCCCGAAATACGGCGTCTTCCATACCCCTTCTATAAGCGAAAGAGTCTTCTACGCTCATTCCTTCTGTTGGGGGTATGCCGTCGGCATCAACACGAGCATAAAAATCCGCACCAGATATTATCTTGTTTTTATCAAAAAATACCGCATCTTCTTCGCAAAATCCCGAAGAGGGAGTCGGAGATTTTTTGGGTAAATCGGTAAGAGCCATATGTGATCCTCCTTATGATATTTCGTGCCTACCGTATCATATATTACAAAAATAAAAAATACCCATCTAAGTGGGATGCTTTTTTCAAAAAACCGTAAAATGGAACCAATAACTTTTCCCCAGTATTTTTTATATAGTGTGGTGTTATTCCAGCATTTACGCGAACCTTCTCTCCGTCGTTCGCGTCGGCCCGAGGCACTTCCTCTCGGCGTTTGGTGGTAACTTGAACGTCCGCTCACACTTCGCAAGCACCTCGCACTGGCCGCTCGCTTCGCTCACGATGCCTGCTCGGTGCTTGCTTCGTGTTCGCTCTGTGGCTTCGGCGATGTCAGTGGTAGTTCTTTGTGCTTGCCCCACCACCCTGTGCGTGCACAAGCTCGTCTGCTAACGCAGGCGGCTCCCTAGAAATCAACCAAGCCGAAGATCTTCGGGCAAAAACTGATCAATTTCGGTATCCGACCAAGTGTAGTGTTCTCCACCCGAAGCGCCAGCCGTATGCAAACGCTTTTGCGCTTCTGCATATTCTTTCGTTCCTGTTTGCGGGGCAAGATCAGAAATTACTTGATATTCAGCTTGAAGCGAATCGCGGCGAGCAATGACGTTATTTGGCGGTGTTTGTTCGTTCATTGTGTCCACTATTAGAGAACGGTACTTATCCCGCAGTTGCATATATTTCAGTGCCGAATTTTTATGTGCGAGCGCAATTTGTTCAAAATTGAAAGTGAGCTGAACAATTAAAAAAATTATTTCGCCTGCCGCAATACCTGAGCCCAGATAGGAGAAAACAAGATTTGATTGGTTTGCCACTTGAAGAAGAAGCATAATCAGTGCAAGTACCACGATGCCAATGTTCGCAATTTTCACTTTAAGGGCGTGGCTTCCCGCATTTTCAGCGGCCACCTCCTGAACTTTGTGAGTGAAAACGGTATTTGCGAACGATTGTCGAATATTTGCGAGATTTTTTGTATCCATAAATTTATCCGATTGGCACAAACACGTGTCCAACGGCCACGCATTGACCATTTTTAATTATGTAACACTCCACATAGTGCTCACCATGATAGAGAGTGCTCTCTTTTTTTGTTTCTGACCCATCATCATCAGTTATCTCGCCGCGCAGGGCACCCAAATCACGCGCATCATTACCAAAGTTTCTTACCTTCCACTTCACGCTATACGGATCGGGAACGTTGTGGGAAATTATCTTAAACAAAAGACTTGCGTTTTTTTGGATACGATAGCCTCGCCTTTGAAACTCACTCAAAAGCCAGTGATTCTGTCGCCATCCATTCTGGTTGATGTTTACGTCTACTGTCAATGAATAGGCCGGGTTGAGAACGGTGGCGATGCCGTATTTGCGATCAAGGTGTTCCTCTGTCGTTGCCGGAAAGAGTGCCTGTAATTTTGATACAATTTGGTGGAAGGTGGCGACGATACCCTTCTCCGTTTCGGCAATAGGAAAATCGTCGCCGAATATCTTTTGCCACTCTTCGGTTGCTTTATCCAGTTTCTGTTCGTTTTCGAGATCACAGGCCTTGGTTGCCCGACTTAGTGCAGTGTTCAAATGGCTTCGTAGGCTCTCATCCGAGACAGAGTTGTAAAAATATGAGAAGAAATCACGGATTGTCGGCGCATACTCGCCGCCACTGTTGGTGGAGAAGAAATCAAGAACTTTATTCTCGATTGCGTACGATTTCACTTGCGCCGTGCATAACTCCGACCATTTCTTAATCATTCGTATCAACGCCTTCGTCTTGCCCGTTTTTTCATCGGAGGTCTGTATCCTCTTAATTTCAGTACGCGGGTCGACGATTTCCCAACTTCCGCCGTTTTCTGAGTTTGGGATAGTGAATGTGCCGTCCGTGTTTTCCCATGCAGGTTGCACTTCGACGTTGTGTTGCGGATCCGCAAACTCCAATACAACAACCTTACCGAATGCCTTGATTGGTGTGTCGGGATACTTTTCTTCCAGTATCGTCTTGATGTCCTGAAGAAGTTGGGACTGGCAGTTTGAGTTGTTATCGTCGTATTGAGAAAATTTTTCCGGCGGCATAATGAAAATGACATCAATGTCTCGGGCGGGGCGAATGTGGGTTCGCTTACCATAGGAGCCGATGAGAAATCGTGTACCACCATCGTATTTGGTGTCAGGGTAGTAGTATGAGTGGAGCTTTCCGCACACGCCGTCATACTTCCGCTTCGCGTCCTCACGTTGGGCTTGCGTCAGTCTTATGTTTTCGTAAAACTTCTCAAATTGTTCTTGGATAGCCATAATTTGGTGCGATGGTTATGTGGATAAGTCGTACTTGTTTAGGTTATGTTTAGGTAGTATACTAAACTCATGAAGCAAGAGTCAAGCACCAAGACAGACAAACCAACCAAGCGAGAAGCGGAAGTGCTCCACTTTGTGAGAGAATACCGCCGCGAGAATGGTTACTCACCCTCAATGGTGGAGATAGCCGAGCATTTTAAGATATCTGTTCCAACGGTACACCAACACATATATTCACTTCGCAATAAAAATCTGCTTCTGGTAGACAAGGGTAAAAAACGCTCAATCGTTACTCCACAAGATTACAAATCACAGCTTGTGGATATTCCGCTTCTCGGCATTATATCTGCCGGTGGTCCGATTGAAGCGATAAGAGACGAGGAGATGATCGGCGTACCGCGTTCAATGCTCCCAACGCCATCCCAACACTATGCACTCAAGGTTTCCGGTGTGAGTATGATTGAGGAAGGAATTATGGATGGCGATATCGTTATTGTTCACGACCAGCAAACGGTGGATGATGGCGAGAAGGCAGTAGCATATATGCCGGATCGAAACGAGGTTACGCTTAAAAAAATTTATAGAGAAAAAAATCGGATCAAACTTGTCCCTGCTAATAAAACCATGAGTCCGTTCTACGAAACCAATGTGCAGATTCAGGGGAAAGTTGTCGGAGTATTAAGAAAAGAAATATAATAAATATATGTCATTAGTAACAATACAAGATGCATCAAAATGGGCGACAGATTATCTCGAAAAAGAGGTATCGCCTACAAACATTTCATATCTTGTACAGTACGGCAAGGTAAAAAAGCACGGTGAAAACGGCTCTACGCTCGTTGATTTAAATGATTTGAAAAAATACTACGCTTCGTGGCGTGGGCAACGCGAGGTTGATTGGAAAAAGAAACTTGGTGACGATTTGAACTGGGCACTTTCTTTTGACCATCTGCGTGAGAAAGACACAACAAAACATGTTCATCGGCTCCATCCATATAAAGGCAAATTTATCCCTCAACTCGTTCAATATTTTATTGATGACCATATGGACGATTTCAAAACGGATGTGTATTTCAAGAAGGGTGATGTTGTTTTAGACCCTTTCTCTGGCTCGGGTACAACTTTAGTGCAAGCAAATGAAATGGGTATTCATTCTGTTGGAATAGATATATCCCATTTCAATTGCATGATTAGCGATGTAAAACTGCACGCATACGATTTTATATCACTAAGACAGGAAATAGATCGTATCAAGAAGGCGATTACAAGCTACGAATATGACAACAGCATTGTCGCTTTCGAAAACGAGCTTATGCAGGAAATGTATAAGTTTAATACTGAATATTTTCCAAGTCCTGGCTTTAGATATCAACTCCAGCAAGGAAAAATTAATGAAAATAAATTTGCAGAAGAAAAAGAAAAGGAATTTTTAACGGTTTATAACCGACTTGTGAAAAGGTATGGTGTTGAACTAAAACAAACTAAAGCTGATAATTTCTTAGATAAATGGTACTGCCGCAATGTACGAAAAGAGATTGATTTTGCTTTTAACCTTATCAAAGAAATTAAAGATGTTTGTAATAAGAAATCATTGGCAGTCATTCTTAGCCGCACAATTCGCTCGTGTAGGGCAACGACCCATTCTGATCTAGCAACGCTCAAAGAGCCGCAACTGACAACGTATTATTGCTGGAAGCACAAGAAAATCTGCAAGCCGCTTTACTCGATTAAGTGTTGGTTTGACCGGTATGCAAGCGATACACTCGCACGACTCCAAGAATTTGACCGTTTGCGTGGTGAAGCGCACTTCACTGTATTGCCATCCGATTCTCGGACAGTCAATATTTTTTCGGAAGCTAAAAAGCGCAACAAAGCACTTCATAAAGTTTTGGAAAAACAAAAGATTCGTGGCATATTCACTTCGCCACCGTATGTTGGGCAAATTGATTATCACGAACAACACGCTTACGCTTATGATCTGTTTGGTTTTGATAGAAAGGATAATCTAGAGATTGGCCCGCTTTATAAAGGCCAAGGATTAGAGGCGCGCCGCTCTTATGTTGAAGGAATTGCTGACGTGCTAAATAATTGCAAAAAATATTTACAAGATGACTATGATATTTTCCTCGTTGCCAATGATAAGTATAATTTGTATCCAGAAATTGCAGAAAAATCAGGAATGAAGATTGTTAATCAATTTAAGCGACCAGTACTAAACAGAACAGAGCGGGATCGCAACCCGTATTCCGAAATAATTTTTCACTTTAAATCACAATAATCCTATGGCTTTATCTAAAGAACAAGTAAAAGATGTCGAAGATACGCTCAAAGCGAGTCTTCGAAACAAGTTTAAAAATCACAACCCCGAGCCGGCTTCAATGCCTTTCCATACTCGTTTACTTGGTAAGGATCGCCTGGCGCTTTATTCATTTATCCATTCGCTAAATACAAATTTTGGTACAACTATTTTTGAACCGGTTGCGCTTGCGCTTGCTCAAAAGAATTTTAAGCTTGCTGTTTCGCAAGCAAAAGTAGGAAATGAAATCAGCAGTGGAGCGCAAGCAGAAATTCAGCGGATTATAGACGGACTTACCACGGCGACAACATCACCCAACAAGTCGGAGGAAATTGAAAAGATACGAAAAGTTGCGAAAACTGGCGAAATGATAAAAGTAAAACCGACCAAGATTGATCTCATGTTTGAATCTAAAGGTGGTGAATATTTTTTGTTTGATATAAAAACAGCCAAACCAAATGCTGGCGGTTTCAAGGAGTTTAAACGAACACTGCTTGAGTGGGTTGCCGTGATGTTGGCGGATAAACCGGAAGCAAAGGTAAACACATTTATTGCCATTCCATACAACCCTTACGAGCCAGAACCCTACAATCGTTGGACAATGCGCGGTATGTTGGATTTAGAAAACGAGCTTAAAGTAGCCAACGAATTTTGGGATTTTCTTGGTGGCAAAAATACTTACAAGGACTTACTTGATTGTTTCGAGCGTGTGGGTATTGAATTGAGAGATGAAATTAATAACTACTTTAAGCGCTTTAATAGATAGCGGCGGAGCAAACCAAAAATTTTCTTCTCCTCTTTCCGCCTTGCGGCGGGGGGTTGGGGGGGAGGAATTCCGCCGCGCCCGAGCCGAGGCCCCGCCGCCTGTTCATCAGAACAGAAACCGGCAGGGAAGTTTTCTTTTCCCTAATTAAAAAAATTTGGGGGCGCGCGAAAGAAAAAATCGTAAAGAAAACTTCTCTGCCGGACACGCGAGCAAAGCGAACGGCGACGAGGCGACTAATTCAATTTGGTGGACCTGATCGGGCTCGAACCGACAACCTCCTCCATGCCATGGAGGCGCGCTACCAATTGCGCCACAGGCCCATTATGATGTACTCCGCTATTCCTGAATAATACGCGCATTGCTTTCTGATACGCTTGGCGGGGAATTTGCCGCAAAAAGAATTACAGAAAGAATAATGATAATACCGGCAAAAATAAAGACGATTAAAAACAATCCTCGGTTTTGTATTTTTGCGCGTGAAAAGGTATCTGAATGTTCTTCCATACGTGAAGGGGAAGAGATGGGGGATGTGTGGTTTGGGGATGAATTGCCGGAGGATTCCATATGATGATTAAGCATTATAGATGGGGGTTATGTTTCTTTTTGTTTTCTGTAGGATTATAACGCCAAGAATAAATAATGCCGTTGATGATGTGGCTGAAAATATGCAGTACAGACAAAGAGCATCCAGAACAAAAACCTGCAAGCCGATAAGAACGCACGATGTTGCAAAGCCGCCGAATGTAAGATAGCTTCCATAGCGCATAACATACGTCTTCTTCGTATCAAGATAAGCAACCGCAGATACGGCAAGTAAGAGATAGTACAAGGCGCCAATAAGGGCGATGGGTATGATTCCTATAGTGGCATATATGCTCGTTGTTACAACTTCGCATCCTTGTGTGAGGGAGCAGGGGAGAATAGTGTGTGTATAGTGAGCATAGGTAAGATATGCCGCATCGGTAAATCCGGCAAGCGCTATTAAGAGGAAAAGAGTAATAAGCCCGTTAGAAAGTATCGGTTGATTCATTTGTTTCGGATGTTGCCGGTAGGGGTTGGTTTGTTTCTTCAATGGCCGCACGTATAAGAGCACGGAACTCGTCATAACTGTTGGGAAGTATTTGTTTACCATTTAGGAAAAATGTCGGCGTTGCATTAACGCGGGATGCATTGCCGCTCTGAATATCTTCCTTAACAAAATTCTCCACATCATTTGCCGTTAAGTCGTCTTCAAACATAGCAACATCAAGTCCAAGCTCTTCGGCGTACGAAAGGAACATTCCCTTGGCACTTGGACGAAGCGACCACTCCTGTTGGCGTTCAAAAAGAATATCATGCATTTCCCAAAACATTCCCTGCTTGCCGGCGGCTTCCGCGGCACGTGCACCGGGTTCGGCGTTTGGATGGGCGCGCGTAAGAGGAAAGTGTCGGTATGAGAATGTAACTTCGTTGGCGAATTCCGATTCAAGCTGTTTTACGAGAGGATAAAAGGCACCGCATGCCGGACATTGAAAGTCGCCATATTCAACAAGAGTGACAGCCGCATCGGGGTTTCCGCGTATCCAGTCATTGGTTGTCAGCGTGCTTGCAAGAGTGTTTACGGAAGTGTTGTCATGCGGTGTATCGGTATCTTTTCCAAAAAGAACAACGCTTCCTATAAGGATTCCTATGGTAATAATAAATCCACCCCAGAGAAAGTATCTTTTTGCACTACGGGATGTTTCCACGCTTGTTTCTTTTGCCCGTCGCTCTTCGCGTTTTTTTGCCCGTCGTTCCTTTTTTGTATAAATCCCCTCGCCTCCTGTCTGTTCAGCAGGAGATGTTGTTTCCTCTTGTGATTCCATAAAATATGTTTTACATGAATAATAGTTTCACTCCAATTGCTACTTTGTATGGATATAGTACACCACGAATGAGCTTCTCGCAATAAAAAACGCGCCTGACAAAAAGCGCGCACGGATGTATAAAACATGCCGGTTATTGTTATGTTCGTTGAGAGGGGGGAGGGATAGTAATCATGGGAGTTGGGGGACGCATAATATCGTGAAGAAGAAGAAACGTTATAGAGCCGGCAATTATGGTTATAAGGATTAATACTAAAGAAGCACTCCTTTTTGTTTGTATGTGCCCTCCCGAATGTTCGATAAGGAATCGGGTGAGAGACATTCTTTTTTCGCGCCGTAATTCAAAAGAAGGCGTGTTCGTATTAAATTGTATGCCAAAATCATCACGTTCGTATTTTGTCATAATGGTGAAACATATAAGATAAGCAGGTGCCCTCGGCAGGAATCGAACCTGCATCCAGGGATTAGAAGACCCTTGTTCTATCCGTTGAACTACGAGGGCGGTTATATTCGTTTGGCGCGGAAAACGACAGCGTTCTATAAAGTTACAAGAACATACTACCATACTTTTCACTCTATTCCAGGGCTATTCAAAAGTCTGTCTAAAGATGTCTTCAATAGATTGCTTCACGATTGCCCGATTGTATTGGTTTTGTTTAGTGTTAAGAGTATTTACGATGGGCGTGAAATGATACTCATTTAAACGTTCTATGCTTACGGGAGGATTAAGAACAAGTCGGTCAATCTCTTTTACATATGCCCAGAACACATACGCATTAAAAGTGATTATACAAATTCCCATACCAAGAAGAATAATAAGCGTACTCCCCCAGGCGCGTTCTGGGGTTGCGCGAAAAGAATGCCATCGGGTACGCAGATTTTTTTGAAGTGATTCTATTGTTGTACGAATGGAAGACATGCGTGTGTTATGTGATTGCTGATTATTATTTAAGGGTAAGAACATCCACTGTTACCGTACTCCGTATAGGGCCGGTATGGCCGTTTTGGTTTATAGTTGCTGTCAGAATACGCGCATGAAACGGTATATTTTCGAGAAGAGTTATATACTGATAGATTTCGGGAAACGTTCCATCAAGAAAAAGATCAAATACCGAATGCTGTATTTTTTCTTCATCATTAAGCGAAGTAGAAGCGGAGTTAATAGTAAGGTCCGCGCCGCTAATAACAGCAATGCGTTCGAGTGTTTCTACAAAGGTAACGATATCGGTTGAACGGAGAAAGGCATTATTAATGCGGTTAATGTCGGATTGCTTACTGATAACCGTTGCTTCTAATTCTTTTAGGAGACGTTCTTTCTTTTTAAGAACGGCAAATTGTTCGTGTGATGCAAGAAGAGATGTATAGGAATTTTGTATAGCTTGAAAAATAAACAAATACGCCAAAAGAACAAGAAGAGCGTTTCCCAGAATACCGAATATAACCGTTAGTATAAGTTTATGCTTCTTCATCAGGTTCCTTTATAAAGATAGTAATATTAAACAGCAGATCATGCTCCCGGAGCAGGTTTGCAACCGGTGAATCAACGGATGAGAATGCCGGATAGTTTTCAAGAAGACGGATGAAGGAAAGAAAGTCGTTGCGTGAAAGGGCAATTCCCCGTATTGCTATTGTATTTTTTTCTCCTTCAAACAGTATAGTATCTATATCAATTGCAGGAGATGTTCGGTCGGCTATAGCGCGGAGATATGTTGAGAGGGGGGCTGTGGCGGAAATATTCTCGGCAAACAATGTTGTTAATTGTTCGTTGGTAGTATGAATAGTGTCTTCCGCCTGGCGTACGCGTCCTGCCTCAACGCTCTGTTTGGAAAGAGCTATTTGGCGAAGGATGGAAGGTTCTTTTAAGGAAAGAAAGAAAAAAGAAGGAAGAAGAAGTACGGAGCCTACTGCTATCAAGAGAGCTGTTATGCCAAAAAATGCAAACAGTAAACGGCTGATTTTTTCTTGACCGATCAGGGCTTGTTCTTCAGGAGAAAGTAGATTTAATATGGGGCGAATCATAGAGTGACGTGTGTAATGGGTATGGTAATTAGTTATAAAATGCGCGGATGGGATTGTTACGCTGTTTGATTCGGAAGATGAGACTGTTTCATGGTACCTAGCGCCAGTCCGATGCTTGTTGTGTATCCGAGTGATGTATTAAATTCTATTTCAGGAACGTACGATGGTACGCGTACAACATTGGTCCATACATTAGCGTGTTCCACCGGAAGATCGATATTCTTCTCTATGTAGCGGACAAGATGGGTAAGATTTGCATCTCCCCCGCACAGATAAACTTTTTTTATAGCCATATCTCCTGCCTGATTAGTTCGAATGTTTTCCGATTGCCAGAAATTAATACGTAATATGATTTCGTTTTGAATGGCTTGTACGAGGGGGAGGAGGGCGGTGAATAATTTTTTTGTTTCGTCAGATTCTGAAAGGCCGTATCGTTTTTTCATTTTTTCAGCCTCACGAACGGATATATTAAGAGTGCGCGCGATGGCTTCATGAAAGTGGTTTCCGCCTATGGCGATGGTTGATGTAAAATGAGCAAACCCATGACGCGCAATGAGGAGACTTGTACGAGTAAGACCGATATCCACAATAAGTGTTGGGTTAGCTAATTCGTTTTGTGGAACTACGGCACGTGCGATAGCTTCCGATTCAATTTCGGCCGCAAGAGGCGTAAGGCCCGCACGTTGAACGGTTGTCTTATACGATTCAACAATAATTTTCGGATAGGCGACAATTAAAACATCAAGAGTGTCCTTTTTTGTTTCGGATGGTATGACATGATGAGCAAACGTAACATCTTCCGGTTGAAGGGGGACGTGTTCATCAAGTTGAAGACGAATGGCCCCGGCGACATCCTTTTCCGGCATGCGGGGGAGCTGGATACGGCGTACAAACCCCTGTTCTTCCGGAAGAGAAAAGGCCGCATAAGTATATGGTTTTTTATGAAATGTTTGCTTTAATAAATCCGAAAGAGCATCTTCATTTTTAATAATACCCGCACCCACAATTTCAGAGGGAATGGGTACTGATCCATAGTCTCCGATACGATATCCTCCCTTGGGGTGTTCTTCCAGTTTTATATATTTATATGAATTATCCGAAATATCGAGTCCACATGCGTTTAAATGCAAAAAAGGGGGACCGTGAAATAACGCTCGTAAAAAATTCATAATGTATTAAGTATAAAGAATTACGAATCAAGAAGAAAGAACAAAAAAGAAAAAATGTGCAAAAACTATATTATATGTTTTGTATTATAAAACCGCCATACTCGTATGGCGGTTTTTATGTTTATGAATGATTAAAATCCTCCGCTCACGGAAGAATAAAGCGGTTGAATCATGGAAATTGCAAAAAATCCGACAACGATACCGATAATAACCATAAGCACAGGTTCGATAATACTGGAAAGATCTTTTGTAGCGGCGGCAACTTCTCCTTCATAAAATAATGCAAGCTCCTCGAGCATTTCATCCGTTTTTCCCGTTTCTTCTCCCACGGCGATCATCTCACCGACCAATACGGGATACAAATCGGTATGGGTTATGAATGATTCCGAGATAGTGGATCCTTTCTGAATATTTTTTAACGCTTCTTTCAGAACGTTTTTATACAAATGATTTTGGAGAACATCCTGAGTAATGTTTAACGCTTGAGTTATGGGAACGCCGGATTCAATAAGAGATCCCATGGTGCGTGCGGTACGCGCCGAATTCATTTTTTTGAATAATTCACCCAGTACGGGAAGGCGCATTATAATAACATCAAAAATATATTTTACCCGGGAAGTGTGCATGGCAAGGTAAAAAAGATACCCTATAACGGGCATTAGAAACACGCTGGTAACGCCCCAGGTTGTGAGTCCGTTGCTTATGGCTATGATAAGTTTTGTGCTTGCCGGAAGATCAATGCCCAATTCTAAAAAAGTGGAAGAAAGGGTTGGTACAACATAAACCATCATAAGAATACCGATCGAAATCATAACGGTAATAATAACGCCCGGATAGATAAGTGCTCCTTTTACTTTGCGGCGCAGTTCATAATCGTTTTGCATCTGAATGGCAAGTACCGAAAGAGATTCATCAAGTTTTCCGGAGACTTCTCCCGCCTGTACCATGGCCGTAAAAATATGTGAAAATACTTTCTGATGTCGTTTGGTGCTTTCAGATAATGATATACCGTTCTTTACCTGTTCGGACAGATCAAGAATAACTTTTTTGAATGTGGGGTTTTCGCTTTGCTTGTGCAGTACTTCAAGTGCTTTTGTAATGGAAAGCCCGGCACGTATCATAACACTCAAGTTGCGCGCAAAAATCATCTTGTCTTCCAAAGAAACTTTCCCCAATTTTTGCAGTATATTTTTTAGAGATACAAGAGATTTTTTCCCCGCACCTTCTTCTTCGGCATGTATGAGCATGTACCCTTCCTCCCGAATGGATATGGTAAGATCACGGATGTCTTTTGCCGCGCGTGTACCGGTTGTTTCTTCTCCGGTTATTTTTTTTGCTCTGAAGGTATATGTAGGCATTATTCACTTGTTACGCGCATAATTTCTTCAATAGTGGTGAGACCTTGGGCGGCTTTAACGATACCATCTTCAAACATAGTCATCATACCATCCTTCTTTGCCGCCGTTTCAATATCATCGGCGGTGGCATTTTGTGCTACGAGGCGTTTGATGTTTTCGTTCATAAATAAAACCTCATGAATACCGATACGTCCGTGATATCCATCCGCGCATTCCGCTGTTTTTTTAGGGCGATAAAAGGGAATATCATCCCATCCGGTTCCTTTTTTTATAATATGTTCGTCTTCAAGAAGAGTTCGCACGCGTTCCAGATCAATTCCCGCTTCAAGATGAGCAATATCTTCTTTTGTTAATGTATATTGCTCCTTTTCCGCACACAAGGTGCGCACGAGCCGTTGCGCTATAATGACATTTACGGTGGATGCGATAAGGAATGGCTCTACTTTCATATCCAAAAGGCGGGGCAGGGAGCCGGCCGCCGAGTTTGTGTGCAGGGTGGAAAGAACAAGGTGTCCGGTAAGAGCGGCATTTATGGCAAGGGAAGCGGTTTCCTGATCTCGAATTTCTCCCACCATTATAATGTCAGGGTCTTGCCGGAGAAGAGAACGAAGTCCATTTGCAAATGAAAATCCAATATCTGGTTTTACCTGGCTTTGATTAATGCGCGGCATACGGTATTCCACCGGATCCTCAATAGTGGAGATATTTACCTCCGGCGTGTTGAGTAAATCAAGAACAGTATAAAGGGTGGTTGTTTTTCCTGATCCGGTAGGTCCGGTTGCCAGTATCATGCCGGTGGGGCGTTTTATATTGGCGTGTATTTTTTCTAGCTGATCTCCATGAAAGCCCAATTTTTCAAGGGTGAACCCTTTGGAATTTTCGGGCAAAAGACGTACAACAATCTTTTCTCCTTCTGCAATCGGCAAGATAGATACCCGAAAAGAAACCTTGTATTCATCGGTTTCTAGCTTAAATCTTCCGTCTTGCGGTAGGCGGTGTTCATCGAGTTTCAGGCTTGAGAGCACTTTAATGCGCGCCACAATACCGGGCGCCACCGTTTTAGGAAGAACCATGGCGTCATGAAGAATACCGTCCAGGCGATACCGTACAAGCACTTCTTTTTCCATGGGTTCTATATGTATGTCGGATGCTTTTTGTAATATGGCATGGCGAATAAGCGTATCCACAATTTTAATGATGGGAAGATCTTCAGCGATTTTCTTCAAATCTTCCGGTGTTTGATCCGTTTCAGAAAAGGAAGATTCTTCCAGGCTTGGAAGTGGCGCCACAGCCGCCGACTCCTGTTTTATAATATCTCCAAATTCTGCTTCAAGACTTTTTTGGTATTGTTGTAAGGCGTGTTTTATGGACGCTGTAGTGGTAAAGCGCGGTATGATGCGCAGATTGGATTTTTTCTTTATAAAATCAATGGTAGCCATATCTTCCGGATCTATCATAGCAACTTCAAGATCCTTTCCTTGTTTGCGAAATGCAATAATATTATGCCTGCGCGCAATGGGTTCCGGAATAATGCGGAGTATGTCATCATCAATTTTTTCCTTTTCCAGGCTGATAAAAGGAATGCCCAAAATATACGCCTGCAGACGCATGAGTTCGTCCTCCTTTATTTTTCCGGTCGCAATAAGGATGTGGGATAACTTATCCCCTTTGTCTTTTGCTTGCTTTTCCGCTTCATCCAGATCTTTTTTGGAAAGGAGCTCTGCGTCAAGAATAAACGCCTTAAGTTGTTGTTCTTCAACGTGGAGTGGCATGGTAAAAGTTAAATGGATGCTTTAATTTTTTGGCAAATTTCATCTAAGCTGTAGTTTGCCTTTATTAAATTATGTTTTAGTACCAAGATGCGGTGTCTTTTTTTGTTTCCCCCTAAACTGATTCGTTTTTGATAAAAAGGGATTATAGCCATGGAAAGTTTATTATATGGTAACGTCACGTTTTGTGACTTTTGACGGCACTTGTGAAGAGTCTGTTTTGGTCGAATCTGCATGGAGTAATGTCTTTTTCGGCGTGATGGGTAAGGTAAACCAAAAGGTTGTATGCTTATCTTCAGCGCTGGTAAATCCCATAGAGCCACCCGCACCGGTAACAATTGCTTTTGCTACATAAAGTCCGAGCCCGCTTCCTTCCGTTTGCCATTTAATAGATGTTCGTGCGCGGAAAAACTTTTCAAATATACGGCCCTGATCTTCGTAGGGTATGGAAATACCTTTGTTTGTTATGGACCATCGGACATATTTTTTCTCTTTCCGCAAAGAAATAGTTGCCGTAGTACCGGGGTAACTGTAGCGAATAGCGTTATCAACAAGATTTTGCACCACCCAACGCGTATAGATGGCATCTCCCATGGTAAGCGGCAAGTCGGAGGGTATATCCTCTATAGCAAGTGTGATCTCGGATTTAGTGGCGGCATCACGATATGCCGTTACGATATCGGCGGTAAGATCGGCGATGGAGAGGGGTTTTAAGGTAAGGGAAAGTTGGTCATTATCGATTCTGCTAACGGCAAGCAGATCATTTACTAAGCGAAGCATGACATCGTTTTGATTATTGATCATTTCAAGCTGTTCTCGTACTTCAGGCAGGTAGTTTTTTTCCTCCAATAAAACTTCCAACTGCCATTTTACGGAGGTAAGCGGACTTCGTAGTTGATGTGACGCAATGCTTACGAATTCGGCTTTTGCACGTGCGGCTTCCGCCATTTGTTCGAATGAGCGGATAATAATATGGCTAAGGGCAAATAAAACAGCGGTGACTCCCGGTACAACGATGAGAGTAATTTCGGGAGTAGCATATCGTTCAGCGGCAATAAAGGTACCGAGGATGGCGCAGATAATAACGATTCCCATGATAATAAAAAGAAAATGAGGACACGCCCACAACACGACATGATAACGTGCGCACTGTTCTGAAATATTCAGTTCCCGAAAGATGTTATGTATAGTCATGCAATCAGTATATCATGCGTATATTTTCCAACAATGGATAGAAGTCATGTATGTACAAATTAATCCCCAACCTTCATACTTACAATCAAAATAGGAGGCTCTATGTCGTTTACATTAATGCTTTGTTTTTTTTCGGGAGCGGTTTTATTTATGATGTGTTCAACCATAGTCGAGAGGTGCAGAGCGTTCCCCGAAATATTGTACGTGCTGTTGCGGATTTGTTCGGGGGGTTGTCTCTTGGGTGGCGTAGCTCACATACCTTGGATGCTATACGGACCCATGGGGTATGTAGGAATAGTGCTGGGCGGCATCATGGCCTGTATCTTATTTGTCATGATCATAGCAATAGCTAATATGTGGATGATTGGTTACGATATTGGTTGACGACAGGTCGAAAAATATGGTACTATGCACACATATTCGGTTTTGCTTTGTTGTTATTGTCTGCTTGAGAGAGCGGACATTTTTATTAGTAGGCATCGGGCGCGCTGTCGTGGGAAGCGTCTCAATGCCTAAATCATAACATCCACTATCATGATGGATTTAAAAGTAGTTCATTCTATGCTCGATCAGCTTGCCGAGGAAAAAGGTATTTCCAAGGAAAAAGTGCTTGAGACCATAGAAATGGCATTGGCGGCGGCGTATAAAAAAGATTATGGCAGAAAAAGCCAGATCATACGCGCCGAGCTTGATGCCGCCACCGGTGCGGTGATATTTTCGCAGATAAAAATTGTTGTCGACGAAACGCTGGTAAAAACAGAAGAAGAAATTGAAGCCGAAGAAGAAACTCATACGGAGGAGGATCCGACAAAACAAGACGAGGCATTGCGCCGTTCCGGAAGAAAAAATAAAGAATACGAAATGGAAGACCTCCCGAAAGAAGGGGAAGAGAAGCGTATTCGGTTTAATGCGGAGCGTCATATCATGCTTTCGGACGCCCGTGCCATAAAAAAAGACGCGGAATTGCATGATGAGCTCGTATTTCCCTTGGAAACCCATGATGATTATGGACGCATCGCGGCTCAAACCGCAAAGCAGGTTATCATTCAGCGCATTCGTGAGGCGGAGCGGGAGGCGGTGTTTGATGAATTTCAGGACCGGGAGGGAGAAATTATTTCCGGCATAGTACAGCGTATCGAAGGAAAAAACGTATATGTTGATTTAGGGCGTACCACGGCACTCTTGGCTCCCGAAGAACAGGTGGTGCAGGAACGGTATCGCATCGGAGAGCGTATGAAAGCACTTTTGTTTTCGGTGGATCGGGAAGCAAAAGGACCGTCTCTTCGCTTGTCGCGCTCGCATCCCCGATTTGTTATGAAATTATTTGAGCTGGAAGTCCCCGAAATTGCAAACGGAGCGGTGGAAATTAAAGCAATCGCCCGCGAGGCAGGGGCTCGATCAAAAATTGCGGTTGTGTCTCACGAAGATGGCGTGGATCCGGTTGGTTCTTGTGTGGGACAAAAGGGCGTGCGGGTCAGTACCGTTATTGCGGAGTTGGGCGGTGAAAAGATAGATATCATCGAATGGGATGAGGATCCTATGCGATTTATCTCCAATGCTGTTGCTCCTGCAAAGGCGCTGGAGGTTATTCTTTCAGAAGAGGAGCGTTCCGCTAAAGTGATGGTGGGAGGAGATCAGCTATCTCTTGCAATCGGAAAGGGCGGACAGAATGTACGCTTGGCGGCAAAACTGACCGGATGGAAAATTGATGTGCGTTCAAAGGACGGAAGTTCTCCGGAAGACGTATTTGTCGGCGAGGCGGACGAAGAGGATGACATATCTTTAGCGTCTGACTCTACGGAAGACCCGGACGATTCTTCGGAAGAAGAGAAAGAATAATAACTATCCTATTACGAATTAGAATATAAATATCATGATTGAATTATTTGCTATCGGTATAAGCGGTATCGCCATTCTTTATGCATTTTTCTTGATGCGTAGTATTACAAAGGCGGATACCGGAAATGATGAAATGCAAAGCATAGCCACCGCCATTCAGGAAGGCGCCCAGGCATACTTGAAACGGGAATATCGTGTTATCGCAATTGTTGCCGTTATTGTTGCTGTTTTGCTCGCGGTATTTTTGAGTATGAATGTGGCGGTTGGGTTTATTATTGGTGCCGTCGCATCCGGATTTGCGGGGTATCTTGGTATGAAAACAGCAGTACTTGCAAATGTGCGCACGGCAGAAGCGGCGCGGAGTGGTATGGACGGCGCATTTCGTATGGCGTACCGGGGAGGTGCCGTTACAGGATTTTTAGTCGTAGGACTTGGTCTTTTGGTGGTGTCCGGTCTTTGGTATGTGGTAAAAGATACGCCGGATGGCTTGCAGGCGCTTATTGGTCTTGGATTTGGCGGGTCTCTCATTTCGGTATTTGCGCGTCTTGGCGGCGGTATCTATACGAAAGGCGCTGATGTGGGTGCTGATCTTGTCGGTAAGGTGGAGGCGGGTATTCCGGAAGACGACCCTCGCAATCCGGCGGTTATCGCTGACAACGTGGGTGACAACGTGGGAGATACGGCGGGAATGGCTGCTGATTTATTCGAAACATATGTGGTAACAACGGTAGCCGCTATGATTTTGGGATCCAGCATCTTTGGCGGTCTGGAAGCTGTACAAAGTTATCCGATTTTATTAGGTGCGGTATCTCTTGTGGCGTCTCTCATCGGATCTTCCTTTGCGCGATTAGGATCATCAAAATCTATTATGGGAGCACTTTATTGGGCGCTTGGCGTGTCAGTGGTAATTTCAGGAATTCTTTTTATCCCCGCAACGAAATTTTTTGTAACAGCCCCGGGAAGTTCTTCATTCGGTCCGTTTGCCGGCATGTCGCTTATTCCCGGTAATTGGACACACGTATACGGAGCCGCGCTGATAGGGCTTGCCGTTGCCGTGCTTATGGTAGTGGTCACCGAATATTATACATCAAAAAAATTCCGTCCGGTGCAGTCTATAGCTGAAGCATCAGCCCAAAGTCCCGGTACGAATATTATTATAGGTCTTTCGGTTGGTATGGAAGCTACCGTACTTCCTATTATTATCATCGCGTTCGGTATGCTCTTCGCCTTTAACTTGTTTGGGCTTTACGGTGTTGCCGTAGCGAGTGTTGCCATGTTGTCTCTTACCGGCATTGTGGTCGCTATTGATGCATTTGGTCCCATTACCGATAATGCGGGCGGTATTGCGGAAATGGCGGGATTGCCGAAAGAAGTACGCGAAATAACCGATGAATTGGATGCGGTGGGAAATACCACGAAAGCGGTTACAAAAGGATATGCCATCGCGTCTGCCGGACTTGCCGCCTTGGTGTTATTTGCTTCTTATACGGAAGAACTTGCCGCCGCGGGTGCCGATGTTTTATTTGAACTATCCGATCCGTTAGTTATTATCGGTATTTTCTTTGGTGCGACGTTGCCGTACCTGTTCGGTTCTCTTGCTATGCGCGCTGTGGGACGTGCGGCGGGAAGCGTAGTGGAAGAGGTACGTCGTCAATTTCGGGAAATCCCCGGTATTATGGAAGGAACGGCAAAGCCGGAATATGCACGTGCGGTTGATATTGTTACGAAAGCCGCACTAAAAGAGATGATACTCCCGGCCATTATCCCGATTATTGTCACTGTGGCGGTTGCTCTCGTATTTGGCGCAAGTGCGCTTGCCGGACTTCTTATTGGTGTTATTACGTCAGGGTTGTTTGTTGCTCTTTCCATGACGTCCGGAGGCGCCGCTTGGGATAACACGAAAAAATTTATCGAAGAAGGAAATTATGGCGGCAAGGGTTCGCCGGCTCATGCGGCGGCTATTATCGGAGATACTGTCGGAGATCCGTATAAAGATACGGCGGGACCGGCAATTAACCCTATGATTAAGGTGGTTAATATTGTTGCCCTTCTTCTTGTTAGTTTTCTTGTTTAGAAAAAGAGCGAAGAATATAAAAGCCCCCTCATTGCGGGGCTTTTTTTACCGGTGAATATATGATACGCTCTAAGTCAGTACATTGGAAAAGGAGGAAGGCATATGCCTAAGGATATTATACTTCTTGTTGATTTTGATGGAACATTAGCTTGTACGTTACATCTGGGGGAGTGCGTGCGTCTTGCGTTTGCCGAACAAGGATTTGAAGTTGAAGACAATTTTGTCGAAAAATTTCACGGAAATAATTTCTCTGCATTTGTAACGGAGTACTATCCGAATCTTGATGTGGATAGTTTTAAAAAATCCGTAACACTTCACGAGACTCAAAAAAACAACGGGTTGTATGAAGGAGTTCTCGACATGCTTCTGTGTTGGAAGAATCTTCCTATTCGATTGTGTTTGTTTACGGCACGTGACGAGTGTTCCGTAGAAAGTCGGCTAGATAATCATGGTATACGACATTTTTTTGATGTCGTATGTACGAGTGATCACTACTATCCTCTCGGAAAATCGGATGTCGGCAGTATGGAGATGATGCTGGGATATTATAGGGAACGTAATATTGATGGCACATTTTGGTATGTGGGTGATTCTTATATTGATTTTTTGTCAGCAAAGAATAATGGCATAGGGAATACCTTTTTTAGGGCTGTTGTACACGGAGACGTCACGCGGCGAGATGAATTAATCAATTCCGGTGTGCCGGAAGAACTCATTATCAACCATCCTTCCGAGATGACTCTTATTATGTTTCCTGAACTTCAACGATAGCCGTGCATAAACCCGGCTTTTTTCTTACATAAAACAATAGATAGGCAATAATAACCTTTATACGCTATAATGAAAAAACAGTATTATTTTTTAAGTAGAACAGCGTTTTTATGCCCAATAAAAACAAACCGGTTATTCTTATCGTAATGGACGGCGTCGGGATAAGTCCGTATCCGAATGATTCTCCTTTCGCCCAGGCAACGATTCCCACGTTTCATGAGCTGGAAACAAACTGGCCGTTTACCACGCTTCGTGCATCCGGTGTGGCGGTGGGTCTCCCTTGGGGTGAAGAGGGAAACAGTGAAGTGGGACATCTTACAATGGGGGCGGGACGCATTATTTATCATCATCTGCCCCGCATCATAACCGCCATTCAGGATAAATCCTTTTTCGAAAACGAGGCATTTCTTACGGCATCCGCACATGTAAAAAAACGCAACAGCACACTGCATTTAATGGGGCTTTTTTCAACCGGTTCGGTGCATGCTTATATTGATCATTTGTACGCACTTCTTGAATTTGCCGAAATGCAGGATATTCCCAATGTCATGATTCATATTTTTACGGACGGACGCGATGCTCCACCCGATGAAGCTCTTGGATTTATAAAACAATTTCGTGAACGCATGGATACGCTTTATCCCCGGGCGCGAATTGCATCGATTATAGGACGTCATTATGCGATGGACCGCGAAGAAAATTGGAATCTTACGGAACAGGCATATAATCTTCTAGTAAATAGTGTCGGAAATGCATTTAGGGATCCGGGGGAATACATCAAGCAGTCGTACGCCAACGGAAAAACGGATGAATTTATTGATCCGGGATATCTTTTTGGAAACGAGGGTGTTCCGCGGGGAAGGGTGCAGGATGGAGATGCCGTTATTTACTATGATTTTCGCGAGGATTCCGTACGCCAGCTTACGGAGGCCTTTCTTTCGGATAATTTCTCATACTTTAACAGAGAAAAAAAATTGGAAGATATTTGTTTCGTAACCATGACGGAATACGAAAAGAGTTTTCCGGCACTGGTGGCATTTCCTCCGTTGGAAGTGGAGTGGCCGCTTGCACGCGTTATTAGCGAAGCGCATTTACTTCAGCTTCATGTGGCAGAGACGGAAAAATATGCGCATATTAGTTATTTTTTTAATGGTGGCCGTGAGAAAGTATTTGACGGCGAGGAACGAAAGCTCATATCTTCACAGGTTGCCGGGCAATTTATAGAGCATCCCGAAATGGCGGCAGAGGAGATTATGCAGACAATACTTTCCGGTATTGATACCTACGATTTTATTCTCGCAAATTTTGCAAACGGGGATATGGTGGGACATACGGGAAATTTTAAAGCCACGGTAAAAGCATTGGAGGTTTTGGATACAGTTTTAGGAAAGATTATTCCGCCGGTGCTCGAAATGGGAGGCGCTCTTGTTATAACTGCTGATCATGGAAATGCCGAAGAAAAGCGCACGCATGACGGCGAGCCGCGAACAAAACATACGGCAAATCCGGTTCCGTTTTATGTGGTTGCGAATGGTATGAAGCGCGAAACGCCGCGTACACCGGACGAAATAACGGCCCAAAGAAAAGAAGTGGGCGGCGTACTGACGGATGTTGCACCCACTGTTTTAGATCTTATGAATTTACGTCCCTCCGGTGAGATGGCGGGCATTAGTCTACTCTCTATTCTCAAAAACCAAGTATAAAGAATTTATTTTCCGTTTGACGTTTTTCTCTTAATTATCTCATCAATAATACCGTACTTCTTTGCTTCTTCCGGTTCCATGTGGTAATCACGATCCGTATCTTTGTCTACTACGGTTATCGATTTCCCGGTGTGTTTTGAAAGGATCTGGTTAAGCTTGTCTTTTAATCGTAAGATGTGGCGTGCTGAAATTTCAATATCGGTAGCCTGTCCTTCAATGCCGCCCGCCATAATCTGATGAATCATTATCTCCGCATTGGGAAGTGCATAGCGTTTTCCTTTGGCTCCTGATGCCAAAAGAAGAGCCGCCCCCGATGCCGCAAGCCCTACGCAAATGGTAGAAACGGGCGGTTTTATGTATTGCATGGTGTCATATATGGCAAGCGCGGATGACACGGAGCCGCCCGGTGAATTTATATAAATCTGAATATCCTTCTTGGGATCTTGTGATTCCAAAAAGAGGAGCTGTGCAATAATGGCGTTTGCCATAGGATCGTTAATGGGGCCGCCAAGAAAAATAATACGCTCCTTTAATAAGCGCGAATAAATATCATAAGCGCGTTCGCCGTAAGTGGATTTTTCTATAACTGTTGGAATTAACATTTTTTGATGCTAGGTAATAAATAACAGGTCGAAATATTTATATATTACGCCGTCAAATTGTTTTTTTCCGAAGAATCGGACACATTGCCTATACCTTCGAGAAAGTGGAATACGCTTTCATTTCGCAGTACACCATAAGCATATTCTTTTACGCGCATGGGGTCAATTTGTTTTCGTACTTCCTCATCCTGTTTTTCCATATACATATCTGCCCATGCCGTAACTTCTTTTTCCGTAGGATCTAAAGATTCTTTTTTACCGATCTCCTTTAATGTAAGCGCGCATTTTACCCGTCGTTCGGCATCCCCTCGCCATTCATTAAGCAGATCTTCCTCACCTTTTTTAATGTGCTTCAAGTATTCTTCCCATGGCATACCCATCTGACCTATATTCATCTGAAGTTCTTGGAGCATTTTTTGTTGTTCGGAAGCAATGAGAAGTTCCGGTAGGTCCATTTCCGCCTTCTCAATTATTGCATCTAAAATTCCCATCTTATGGCTGTCACGCGCTTTTTGTTCTTTCTCAAGTTTAAGATTTGCTTCAATGGTTGTTTTTAGTTCGGCAAGTGTTTTAAAGTTTCCTACCGATTTTGCAAATTCATCGTCAAAAACGATTTTCGTACTTTCGTCAGTTTCGTGTGAAGACGATTCCTTTTTTTCTTCCCCCGCTTCCTTTTGTTCCCGTGTTTTCTTAAGCCATTCAAGCGATTTTGTAATCTCTTCTTCCGTTACGGTGATAGGGTCTTTTTTCTCGGTATTCTTCTCCCGTGCAATGGCGGTATAGTCGGGAAGGGTAATGTCGGGCATAGTCATTACTTCCGCTTCCCATTCAAACGGATTACCTTTTGCCAGTTTTTTTATCTTTATCTGTGGCCGACCAATAGCGTCTATTTTATGTTCCGTGAGTACATGCGGGTAATGTTCCTCTAGTGCCATTTGTGCGGCTTCCTCCAAGAGTTTACCTTCCCCCACGCGCTCAAGCACCATATGTTCCGGAGCTTTCCCTTTTCTGAATCCGGGGAGCTCGGCTCCTTCCATAATCTGTTTTGTGGCGCGCGCAACAAAACGGTCAAAATCCTCTGCCGGAAGCACCCCCTCTATTAATACAAGTGATTTTGGTTTCTTGGTTACTGTTGTTTGCATTACAATAGTCTACCATATTTTTGAGAAAAATCAATATATCCGGATGTTTTCTCGATATTCTTCCAACACCCCAAACACCCTAATATATAGGGCATATAACGGTTGATTATGGCGTTTGAGGTCATTTTATTGTAGAATTGCGGACATCGGAATGCGGTATGTTTAAGAATGTCAAAAGCGGGCAGATTCCATTACCTAAGACGCGCCATCCTTCGGCCGGGAATCCCACTTTAATCATATTAAAAGTGAAGAATGGAGAGGTGGCAGAGTCCGGTTGAATGCGCACGACTCGAAATCGTGTATACCGCAAGGTATCGAGGGTTCGAATCCCTCCCTCTCCGCCAAAAACATATACCCATTCCATGGGTATATGTTCCCTAAGTTGGAAAGAGGGATTCGAAGGGTACTTTTTTAGAATGCCGGGGGCATTATAAAAAAGACCCGGGCTGTGAAGGAGGAGTGAAGCAGGGGCCCGCGAAGCGGGATGCGGAACGACGGGTGAACAGGAATCCCTCCCTCTCCGCCCGTAGGACGAAGACCGCGCGCAGGCTCTTGTTGTCCTTTGTTCACAACAGGTTTTTCAGGTTCGAACCCGCCTTTTTCTTTGGGTCGACGAGACAGAGACTTTTCGAGGAGGAAGAATGGTTTTTTGGCTTGCAGACAGAGTTTTTTGTCCTTCAACGTGAGGTTCGAACCTAAGACCGTGAGTATCTCCTTTTTCGTCTTCGGATCACCTTGCGCAAACCATTCTCGGGCGAAGCAGGCAAACGTAAACGTCTGCTCTGTGGTTTAAGAGGTGTTTGCTCTTTTACATCAGGAGCGATGCGATGCACTTTTTTGGTTGTTGTTATATACTTCCATGGTACCACCTGTTATATCTCACAGAAAGTTTGTCTGATATTTTGGGTATCTGTCACTTCTTTCCGTTTCGATACCTCAACTGCTAAGCAATTCTATGCAGTAGGGATTGCGAATTCTGGCGCCGCTCTTTTTGAGTCTGTTGCGCTGGGCGTAGGAACAGCAGATAATTCAACCTTGTTAAAAATTTTTAATTTCTACCATAGCTTATGGGAGGCGATAGTTATAAAATATACTCAAGGAAGCGGATCGTGAAAAACTTTCAAAATCCGCTACACAAATTTATGTATCAAAATGATAAAAACAATAAAGGAATAGATTTAAGTGGTTCGACCAAAGATTCCGGCACCGATGTGAAGTTTAAAGAATATCGAATATCGCATCCATATTATCCTGAAACGTCAAAGATTATTCGGTGGGTAATTAAATATTCAGGCGGGCTTGTCAAAGACGAAAAACAGGCAAGTTATGTTTTGTTTGGGTTTGTTGTGGCGGCAGCAGTTATTATTTTAATAGTTTTAATTTTTAGTAGAAGTTCATCAAGTGAGATTAGAAAGATAATACCGAAAAAAGAATATATTGATCCCCCAAAACCATGGATACAAAATCTTTAAAACATAAATCCGGTTTTACGCTTATAGAGTTATTAGTGGTTATTGCCATCATTAGTCTTTTAGCCAGTATTGTATTAGCGAGTTTGAACAACGCACGGATTAAATCGAGAGATGTAAAACGACAAGGTGATTTAAAGCAATTACAACTTGCGTTGGAATTATTTTTTGATTCAAACGGAAGCTATCCTAACGGTTGTTGGAATTATTATGAAAAAGACGGCATAAATTATATTCCCGGACTTGCCTCTTCATTTATTGCACAACTCCCCAGAGACCCCTTACAAGGTCAATCTTGCCCGGGGGGAATTGGCGACAACAGTAATTTAAGGACATATTATTATTGTTCAAATGGCCAAGAGTATAAAATTAATGTCTGCTCTGAAAGCGTAATTCCCCTGGGTAGCCCTTGGTATGATATCTTTCGTCCTGGGTATGCATGGATGGTATGTAGTGGAGAACCAGCTTGTAGTTCATTCTAATCCCAAGCATTCCCACCCAAACTTTACCAAAAAGTTCCACGGGAACAAAAATTGGAGGAGAATTTTTTGAGGAAAATTTCTGCCCGCCTGTCAGATCTAAGACAATTTATTGTAGGTTGGTTAATGCTTTGGAGTGTGATAATCTGACACGGCTGAATTATTATATATGAAAATACTCAAGATACGGAATAAAAATGCGATGCTAGAACTTTTGCAGAGCGGAGCTTCGTTCGAGAAGATATCTATTGCAAACGATCTGGATAGAGATAATCTCACGCAACAAATTATTACGGCGGCTGAGAAAAGACGAATACCTATCGAGAAAGTGCCTATTCAAAAAATGGTGCGCCGGAGAAGCGGTCTTACCAGAGAAGTATTAGTGGGGTATCTCATACCTGAAAATATCCATACACTTAGGGATATTTTGGACGATCTTCATGAAAAAGACCGTTATCCGTTCTTTTTGCTTATTAACCGTGTTGATTTTGAAAGTAATATCGGCGTTATTGCACGAACTGCCTTTGCCGCCGGTATAAACGGCCTTATTTTTCAGGGGGATGAGGAGAAATTTTTAAACGAAGAAACGGTCCATATTTCCATGGGTGCCATTATGCGTATCCCTCTTGTTAAAATGACCATTTTCGAAGCACTGAAAGAAATGCAGAAAAATGGCATTGCAACCATGTGTTTACAGATGGGGGGCGAGATATATTCGGACGTAGATCTTTCGGGACCGGTTGCTTTTGTAGTGGGAGCGGAAGAAAAAGGGGTATCGGATGAAATACTTGAGCGGTGTGATAAAAAAATATCAATTCCTATGCGTGATGGTATTGATTCCCTTAATGTGGGGGTAAGTACAGCTATTGTACTTTATGAAAAAATTCGCCAGGACGGAAAGGTACTTTAATTAGAGGGTATGTTTTTGTGGTCTGCTATTCGTTTCCCGTATTGATTTCATTTTGTATGATGAAAGAATGTTTCGCAGAACAAAACGACATCAAAAAAAACACGACGAATGCGTGCTTCGTTCGGCGAAATGGCATGCATGGAACGGGTATGCTGTTACGGCGGATTTACCCGGATATCCCCGCCCGAAAACAATTTACGGCTACATTCCGGACATGATTGCCCGAAAGCGCGGACGAGAGGTGATACTGGAAGTGGAAACACATCTTTCGCTGTACAAGGATTCTGATCAACACAGAGCGTTTCGCTTGTATGCCAATAGAAAGAAGCACCGGCAGTTTCGGATTAAATTGGTTTAAACGAAACTCGCTTTAGTTGTTATAAAACGTTATTTTTGCTACACTTTTTGTATTGTACCTCATATTTTCAAGGATATTTTTTGCAATACGGAATAATATAACTCATTAATGTATTTTATTATGTTTCCATCCACCGATGTTATACTTTTTGGTGTTATTGCGGCATTCACTCTTGTTCTCTTGATGGTTATCTATCAGTTGTGGCGTGTGGAGAAGCGATTTGCCAGGCTCATGAAGGGAGGAGATGCAAAAAGCTTGGATGAAGTAATTGGACTTATGCGTCAAGAAATTGTGGAAGCGAAAAAAAATATACAGCATACCTACAATCATCTAAAAAATGTGGAAGAGCGCGTGCAGAGCGGTGTGCGCAAAGTGGAAATGGTGCGGTTTAACCCGTTTAAAGATGCCGGAGGAGATCAAAGTTTCTCGATAGCTCTTCTTGACGAAAAGCATAAAGGCGTGGTTATATCAAGTCTCTACTCGCGCGAAGGCGTGCGTGTATATGCAAAACCGGTAGACAATGGCACATCTACTTATGCCCTTTCGGTGGAGGAACAGCATGTTATTGATAATGCGACAAAGCAAGCGTAGAAATTATGCCTAAAAAATCTAAAGAACAAAACAATGAAGCGCATACGGTTCGTCCGCCCGTGGTGGTTGTAATGGGACATATTGATCATGGAAAAACAACGTTTCTTGATTATATCCGGGAGGCAAACGTGGCGGGAGGCGAGTCGGGGGGGATTACCCAGCATGTTGGTGCGCATGAAATGAAACACAACGACCGCCGCATTACATTTCTCGACACTCCGGGACACGAGGCGTTTTCTCGTATGCGTGCACGCGGTGCGGGAGTGGCGGACGTGGCGATTTTGATGGTGGCGGCGGATGATGGCGTAAAGCCGCAAACCATAGAGGCTCTGAAAGCTATTAAAGATGCCGGCATACCGTTCGTTGTCGGTATTAATAAAATTGATAAGCTCGAAGCGGCTCCCGATAAGGTAAAGGGGGAGCTCGCCGAACATGAAGTTCTCGTGGAAGGATGGGGTGGAAATATACCGGTAGGGCTTATTTCCGCAAAAACGGGGGAAGGCGTGCCTGATCTTCTCGATCTCATTTTGTTGGTCGCTGATCTGGAAGAATTTACCGGGGATCCGTCTTTACCCGGGCGTGGTGTGGTGATTGAATCGCATATGGACGGCCGGCGCGGTGTTACGGTAACGCTTCTTATAAAAGACGGTACGCTTAGGCGCGGCGATTGGGTGCGTGTAGGGAATTGTTTGGCGAGTATTAAAATAATGGAGGACTCAAACGGAGATATTCAGAATGAAGCCATATTCTCAAGTCCGATGCGCGTATTGGGATTTAGTGCGGTTCCTGAAGTGGGGCAGGAGTTTGTTGCTTTTGCCAATAAGAAAGAGGCGGAGAAATTCATGTTTGAGGACCGTCCTTTAGCGGAAGACTCTACCGATGAATCTAAAACGGAGGAGGAAAAAAAGGATGTGGTTGAAATTCCTATTTTGATAAAAGCGGATGTAACGGGATCCGAAGAAGCTATCGCACAAAAAATCGAAGAGCTCTCCAAAGGACCAAACATAACACTGCGCGTTCTTAGGAGCGGTTTGGGAGATATTTCGGATGATGATGTAAAAGCTGTTTCCGCACAGGAAGGCGCTATTATCGTAGGGTTTAAGGTGCGCGCTTCCGCTTCCGCCCATGCTCTTGCCGAACGTTTTTCTGTTACGATAAAAACATTTGATATTATTTATGAACTGATAGACTGGCTTAAAGAGGCGGTGGAGAATCGCATTCCGCCGGAGGTAGAGCGCGTGGAAGGGGGGAAGCTCTTGGTGCTTAAGGTGTTTAACAACGAAAAAAACAAACAGGTATTTGGCGGAAAGGTTACGGAGGGCGCACTGCGCATTAAAGCCATATTCGATTTGGTGCGAAAAGAGCATGTAATAGGCACGGGCACCATAACGAATCTTCAGCAAAATAAGATGAACGTGCAGGAAGTATTGGCGGGACTTGAATGCGGGCTTGCGGCGGAGGCGAATGCTGAAATAAAGGAAGGGGATGTGATTGCTACATATTCGGAACAAGTAACGCAAAGAAAACTCTCCGTTTAGCAAGAGTCTATGGATGATATACGAAATGAGCGAACATTATCGCTTCTGAAAGAAATTGCGGGAAGGTTTATACAAGAAGAAGTGGACGTACCGCCCGGTATGCTTCTTACGGTTATGCGCGTGGAGTGGGGAGCAGATAAAACACACGCGATTGTATACGTATCTCCTTTTCCCACAAACCGGGTTGGTATGGTACTTGAGAAATTACGCCGCTTACAGCTTCCGTTTAATACCTATGCGCGAAAAAAGTTGGGCATGAAGCATATTCCCGATATACGTTTTTATTTGGACGATACGGAGGTAAAAAAAGATCGCGAAGAAAAGATGTCGGAGGAATAAATTATAGGTATCGTTTTTGGGTATGCTTGTATGAAGTGCTTTGCCTGCCTATAATAGGATAGCGCATGTGTTCTCTTTGGGCATGGTAGCCAAGTGGTAAGGCAGGGGTCTGCAAAACCCCTATACGCGGGTTCGATTCCCGCCCATGCCTCATAACGGATGTATGGGCCCAGGTGGTGGAATGGTATACACGGGGGACTTAAAATCCCCTGCTCGAAAGGGCTTGTGGGTTCGAATCCCACCCTGGGCACCAGTTGGGAAAATCCATACGATTTGGTCGCCGAGCGAAGCGAGGCGACATCTGAGTCCTTTGCTTTTCGAACGTGGTGTATTTATACAACCACGCTCGAACCTATTTCCAAAATCGCTGACAATTCCCACGCGCGGAGCGCGTTGTAGCTTTGAACTAAATTATACGCTCCG
>PFEF01000005.1:0-3724 GCA_002793915.1 Candidatus Ryanbacteria bacterium CG10_big_fil_rev_8_21_14_0_10_43_42
TCCAAGTATTCGGGCAGTGCGTGGGGCTTCAATGCGAATTTTGTTTTCGCTTCGCGGTTAAAAGGTGGGGGTGGTTGGAGGGAAAAATATGCCCCTTGTATTAATTGCATAATTATTATATATGTAGAAATGGAAATTCAGAAGATAGGAGATCATACTGATTTTCTATGGTTCATAGCTCTTTAACAATAAGGAAAATATGCGTACAGAAAACAGTCTAACAATTGGCGTGCCGGTTCGAAACGAATCGCGAACGCTTGAGAGGTTCATTGGATCCCTCAGGGACTCTGTGGATCTTCTTCCTGTTCATCTTACTGTTGAAACAATCATTTGTATTAACGGCTCTACTGACGGCTCCGAGGAAATTGCGAAACATCTCGTTCAGAAGCATTGTGGATCTCGCCTTGATATTTACGTCGTGTACTCGCAAGAGGGCAAGATGGAAGCTCAGCGAACCATTCTTCTTTCTCGCCATCTTCATGGGATGACAGCATTCTTTGACGCTGACACTATCGTGCATCGTTATTGCCTGCTACATCTATGGAATATGATGGAAAAAAATTCGCAACTGAAAGTGGCTTACTCTCGCGTCAAAGCACTAAACCACGGATACGAAACAATCGTGGAATGGATTGAGTCAGTCCATTATGCGTTCCCACACTTTCTAACATCCAGAAGATACTTCCATGGACGGGGATATTTTATCCGCCCCACGGAACTATTTTTCTGGGACGACGGAAAAAAGGAACGGGTAAAACAGTTGCGTCACAAATGGATGCGATTGGATGCCGGACCCATTGTGGACGATATTCATCTTTCCAGAGTGTTGGTGCAACGCTACGGCCCCGAGAGTATTCAAGAAGTTTATAATGCGGTCGTTGAGTTTACAGTTCCACGAACGATAACAGACTTCTATCACGGTCAACGACGTTTGCTCATTGAGCTACGACGTCTTGACGCATTGTTTCCGGAACACGCTTATCTTCATAAGGATTTTGAGCGTAAACCAGACCGCAAACAACTTCGCCAAGCACCCTTCGATGTGCGTTTTCACCATTTCCTGTATCGTTTCATGGAAAAGTGCATCCGCATAATCGTAAGGATTGAAATTTTCCTTTTGGTCTGCTTCCGCGGGCGATTGGAAAATTTCTGGATTCCACTCAAATCAACAAAAGAAAACAATGGAGGAAATAATGATGAGGATCGCTGATCGAGACTACTCAAAACTCAACCTCGGCTGCGGAAGGGACATAACCAAAAAACTCCCGGCACCGTGGCTGAATGTAGATGTGGAGGGGTCGGCGGCGGATGTCCTGTATGACATACGTCGTTTACCCCAAGGGTGGACAAAAGCCTTTGATGAAATCAGGGCATCGCACGTTCTCGAACACTTCTTCTTGGACGAAATGCCATCACTACTTACAGAATGGCATCGTGTTCTTGTCCCTCATGGTCAAGTAAGAATCATCGTCCCAGATCTCAAGATAATAGCTACGGCGCTTCTGAGAGGGATAGACTCCAAGGGAAGAAGAAGTGTTTCTGTAACCGACACAACCGCAGTTCTGGCACAGATCTACGGTGTTGGGTACGAAACTTCAAGAACGCAAAATGAATGGCGACACAGATTCCTGTTTAACGAGGAGCTCCTCAAAGAGCTTCTTAATCAAAACGGGTTTCAAAACCCCGAACGCTACAACCCAAACGAAGACCCGACAAAAATATACGGAGTGAATGATGATTCACAAAATCCATTTTCTCTGTGTGTTATTGCTCAAAAATCAAAAGGAGAAAACCGGTGAAAATCCAATTCTGGAAACCAGACGAGAGGTCATTCAACGAAACCTCTATCCAAGAGATGGCGAGAACATGTGGTCAACGCTCCTCGGTTCTTGCCAAGCTAAGCGTTATCGCCAGAGATCTTGGATTTTCAATTCCAGAGTTTCTGGTTATTACCACAAGTTTCGCTCACGAAGTAAATGAGCGTTATGAGGAAACAGGCGGTGATGAAGATGCCCGGGGCTATCTGGCACTAAGTGAGAAAAGAGTTAATGCCTATCGGGTGCTACTGGAGCCTTACCTACCGGAAATCATCTCTGCAATCAAGACCGTCACAGACGCTAACCCAATTCTGCGTGGCAGCTCGTCTCTTGAAGGATCGAACAGTCTTTCTTTCGCAGGTGTGTGTAAGACTGTTATTCCTTTGAGAGATATCGGACTCGAGGACTACGTTAAGTTTGGTGTGGCAAGGGTGCTGGCGGGAAGCTTCACTCCTTATGCCAATTACTACTTGTCACATCACAACATCCATTCAACGAGTCGAGATGTCGGACTTATGGCAATGAAGTTGGTGGCAACACCTATCATTCATGCGGCCGCGTACACATATCCGGACGAGCTAAGAGTTCGGTATTTTCTCAACCCAATCGTCGGATCGCCATACATAGGAGGACATGAAATGATTCTGAGGCGAGACGGGCTTTTGTCCACCACACTTCCGAATCATGCTGAGGACCTCAAGGCGACTTGGCATCATATCGCAAGCGTGCTCTGGAATCTCCATGACAACTTTTATGGAGAACCAGTTCCGGTGGATGTAGAATTCCTTGTGGATCAAGATGGAGAAAAAAATGTTCTCCACATCGTCCAGATGCGTCCTGTTAGCAGGCCTCACGAGAGGAACTACCTGCAGGCATGTTCGCTCAGGAGGGTGCTCAAAAAAACGCAAGGAAATATCGTCATTCCGCCATCGCATCTATATCACTCGGTAGGTGAGTTGGAGGATGGTGTAGTAATTGATATGCGCGACGCTACACGCCTATCAGACCTCGGAGTTATGATTGATGGGATTTCTCATCCCGTCTTTCTTGTTTCTCATGACAGAGGAGATGGCACATTCGGCTTTCTGAAGGCGTTACCACACCATGTACGCAACGGCGTGGTGCTTATTGCTCATCCAGAATACCGTGAACATGACCATCTGCAGTATTCGGTCTACGAAGACCGTCGTCTGGATATGGTCATTCACTGCGACGAACGGATGCTTGCTGACATCACGAGTGGCGACAGGATTGAAGTAACTTCAAACGGGAACACTGCTTCTCTAAACATAAAGGAAAAATAACATGTCAACACAATTCACTCATCGGTTCTTGGATCCGGCTGAAACGCTTCCACTGCAAGAGAATGTCAGTGCGGTATTTCTCGTGGCGTTTCAGGGTAGCAAGATCCTTGCGGCTAAAAACGAGCGAACATGGGATGTTCCGGGTGGTCATCGAGAGGGTGATGAAGACTCCCTCGTGGCCTTGCAACGTGAAGTTCTGGAAGAAGCTGGAGCGTATGTACGAGGTGCCGTGCCATATGCGGTGCTCACCTCCTCAACCTCAACAAAGGTGATGCTATTCTTCGCAAGCAATAACATCAACCTCGTCAAGTTCGTTCCTTCCGAAGACGCCCTCGAGAGAGAACTTCTCGATCCGGAAGAGCTTTTACGCCGTTACAACGGTGACAAGGATCTTCTCAAATCGCTCATCAAAGGTGCACAGAGAATGCTCGGACTTCCGTAGTTGACTCTGTTCCCCAAAAACCAAATGGCGAGACAATCGGAAATTGTCTCGCCATTTTTACAAAATTTTTTCCCTCCAACCACCCCCACCTTTTAACCGCGAAGCGAAAACAAAATTCGCATTGAAGCCCCACGCACTGCCCGAATACTTGGAGGGCAGAA
>PFEF01000005.1:3736-78638 GCA_002793915.1 Candidatus Ryanbacteria bacterium CG10_big_fil_rev_8_21_14_0_10_43_42
GCTACAACGCGCTCCGCGCGTGGGAATTGTCAGCGATTTTGGAAATAGGTTCGAGCGTGGTAAAATAGAGGCACCAACGCAAAACACCCTTCGGAGGGTGTTTTTATGTGTTTGCTTTGAAAGTGACCTTTTCCCCGAACGTGTGTTATATTAGTACTCATATGCAAAAACAAATGACCTGTACCGTTTCTGGGCGGGTTCAGATGGTAATGTACCGCGATTTTACCTGCCGGCGGGCTCGCGCACTCGGGCTCACCGGATGGGTTAAAAATAACGATGATGGTACGGTAACCGTTGTGGCGGAAGGAGAAGAAGATGTTTTACGGGAACTGCTCTCCTTCCTTCATAGCGGATCTATGCTTTCGCGCGTAGATGATGTACGTTCAGCGTGGAAAGAGCCCTCCGGCTCTTTTTCCTCGTTTTCCATCGTTTATTAGCTTTTTATTTATGGAAAAGAGAAACGTACCAAAATGTGTAGGGCTTATAATTGACGGCAACCGAAGATGGGCACGCGCACAAGACCTCCCGGCATTTGAAGGACATCGCAAAGGATATGAAAAATTAAAAGATGCGGTCAGGTGGGCGAAGGATGCAGGCGTGAAGAATGTGATTGTATATGTATTTTCTTCCCAAAACTGGAACCGTGCCGAAGAAGAAATTTCCTATCTTATGAAGCTTATTAGGCGTCTTTTAATGGAAGATGCGGAGGAGTTTAAGAAGGAAGAAGTGCGTCTGCGTATTATCGGCGATCGCACGCGGCCTTCGAGAGATATTATGGAAACGGCGCGAAAACTTGAAGAAGAAACAAGACATTTTACGGCATGCACCCTTGCTCTTGCATTTTCGTACGGCGGGCGCGAAGAAATTACGGATGCGGTGAACCGTATAGTGGCGGAGAAGGAATCGTTTGGCGGGCGGGCAATAACCGAAAAAGATATAGCGGAGCGTTTATGGACGGCGGATATCCCTGATCCGGACCTAATAATCCGTACCAGCGGAGAGAAGCGACTTTCCAATTTTCTTCCCTGGCAGTCGGTGTATAGTGAGCTCTTTTTTGTATCCAAGCACTGGCCGGCATTTACGAAGGAGGATTTTTTAGGAGTTCTGGATGAATTTGCCGGTAGAGAACGTCGGTATGGGAAATAATAGTTTATTATTATGAGCGAGTTACTGTATGACGTTAGAATCTCTTTGGAGGAGTTAGGAAAAGTGTTTTTAGTGCCTGTATTTGTAAATTAACGTTGAACTAACTGTGGACAAGTACATAAATGCACGCTATTCTGGCATAAGATTTGCAAATAGGAGGTTCTATGTCAGATAAGAAATATCGTCTCCAAATAGATTTCGGCGAGGAAGCATACCATGAGCTGTGTGATTTGGAACAACAACTCGGTGCTCATTCTAAATCAGAAGTAATCAGAGATGCTCTTGGTGTGTTGTGGTGGGTAAATGATGAGATACGAGATAAGAACAAGATTCTTGTTGAGAAACGTAAACAAGAAGGGCAAGAACAAGCCGAAGTAAAGGAAGTCGTTTTTCATTTTATTAAAAAACCTTCCACCTAAACCCAAAAGACAATTCCCCCTCTTTATTAGAGGTTCTAATTCCCGCTATGGGTAGCGGGAATTTTTGTTGAGAAATAAGGGTTTATTATATGGAGCGAGTTACTGCATTACGTTAGAACCTTTGTGGAAGGACTTGGGAGGTTCATTTCTATACCTTTGTTTGCTCTGAATGGGTAAAAAGTGTTGAAATATAGGGATTTTCTGTGCATTCAGGATGGACAAGCGAAGAAATACATGCTAAAACAATGCCAAATTGGAGTACTCGTTGAAAAATGAATAAAGGAGGAGCTCATGAAGCATTTCATATGTCTTGAAGGCATAGACACATCACAATCTGTTTCAATTCTGGCTCTAAAGGCGGTACTACGGAAGCTCAAACGCCGCGTGGCTTGGCAGAGTATGAGGTATTAGATCTCTATAAAAATTGGGATGATGTTCCTGAAGATTTCCGTCCAAAGTAGAAATCTATATTCTTTAATCGGCTGATCAGATATTTCTGGTCAGTCGTTTTTTTTCATGCTATATTCATATGCATGAAGACGGAATACGAAGCCACATTTACGAATATAGATAAAGAATGGATGCGCTCAAAATTAAAAGAAAGTGGTGCAATTCTTGTGCGTCCGGAGTTTCTTCAAAGACGTGTTACTTTTAATTTGCCAAATGGGGTTATTATACAAGGTGGATGGCTGCGCGTACGAGACGAAGGAGATAAAATCACGCTTTCTCTCAAAGCAGTACACGGCGATGGAATTGAAAGCCAAAAAGAAATACTTCTTACAGTTGATGATTTTAATCAGGCGGCAGGGCTTTTGACCATTCTTGGCTGCAAGCAGAAATCATATCAGGAAACAAAACGAGAATTGTGGAAGATCGGCGCCGTGGAAATTACCATTGACGAATGGCCGTTTTTGGAACCGTTTGTGGAAGTGGAAGGATCATCTGAAGCAGAAGTGAAATCTACATCCGAGCTATTAGGGTTTGATTACAACGATGCATTGTTCTGCGCTGTCGGAACACTGTACAGCAAAAAATATGGAATAGAGGAAAGTATTATAAACAACAAAACGCCAAAGATTGTTTTTGATATGGAAAACCCGTTTCTTGCTACTTGATTCTTGAGCGGGTAAGGGGAGTCGAACCCCTATCTCATCCATGGCAAGGATGTATAATAGCCATTATACGATACCCGCAATCAGCTTTTGTGTGTCTTTTATAACATAGTTACCCCGCTTTTTCCAGTTATGAGTAAGATATATAACGGGATATCGCAGGGTATTTTATTTTCATACCGTGTTAGTGTTTTTGTACATTTGCACACCGCATATTTGGAGTAAATGACACACTACACAAAAATATCCGGGAGATATTTTGTGTGCCGGGGAGAGGACTCGAACCTCCACAGGTTTCCCTACCAGTTCCTAAGACTGGCGCGTCTACCAATTCCGCCACCCCGGCGTGTTACGCTAGCATATAGTTTTTATGCCGTCTTGTCTATATTATATGAAAGGGTCCAGGATGGGGCCGGGAATAGGGGAAGGTGTTTGCGAGCCAAACAGAGTGCCGGAGATAAGGCGTACAATCCCCCACATGCCGATCATTATAAAAAGAGCAATTATGCCCCAAAAGATGAGCTTCCTTCCTTGTTGTATTTGCTGTTCGTCACCTCCCGCGGATACATATCGGATAACGCCCCATATGAATATGACGGTGGCAAGTATCATAAGAACCGGAATGGTGCTGTCTAGAAAGGTGGTCATGCGGGTAAAAATATCTTTTATGGTAAGGTCTCCTCGGACGGTAGGGTTCGTTGTTTGCGCATATAAATTATAGGGAGATAGAAGTGTTGTTCCCAGAGAAGCTACTGCTGATACTATGTTTTTCATGTATATATTGTACCGTATTTGATATAAAGATAAAAATAAAAACCCGGCATGGCCGGGTTTTTATGCATCACGATCTTCTACTGTTGAGGTCCGAGTGGGATAGGTGTTGGATTGTCTGCTGATCCGCTAGGATTACCGCTGCCGAAAACAAAATCGAGCAAGATATTTACGAATCCCCAGATGGCAACCATAACGGCAAGAAAGATAATGCCCCAGATGATGTAACCGCGTGCTTCCTTTATCTTTTCCTCGTCGCCTCCGGCGGTAATGTATTTCACAATACCCCATAAAAAGAGGAACGTAGCAAGAAGAATAAGAAGAGTAATGAGGAAGTTAACAATATCGGTTACCGCCTGCAAGTTCTCCTCTATATGAGTTCCCGAAAACGTTTGCGCGGAAGCAAGAAAGGGAGCTGTCAGTAAAGAAAGAGGGGAAAGATATTTAAGTAATGTTGTCATTATGCTCTTTGAATATTAATTAATAATACGAAAAGTTCGACCTGTATTGGTTACTGATTTGGTCCCAAGGGAATATCGGTAAAGCTGTCAGCCCCTTGTCCAAAGATAAAATCGAGAATAAGGTTTACGAATCCCCAAACGGCAACCATAACGGCAAGAAAGATAATGCCCCACACAATCATCCCGCGGGCTTCTTTTCGTTTTTCTTCATCGCCACTTGCCAGGATGTAGCGCACAATACCCAAAAGGAAGAGGAATGTGGCAAGAAGAATAAGGAAACTTATCAGGATGTTGATAATATCGGAAGCGTCTGCAAGGAGATCTTCAATATTCACATTTACCTGCGCAAGGGCGATAAAAGGAAAAAGAAGAGATCCTGCCGCAATGCCGTAACGTAAACGATGTATCATGACAAGAAAATTATATTAATAATGTCTGCCCGCGGATAAAGCAGGCAACCTGCTTGTTTGAGTAAGAATTGCATGTATGGTGCATACAATAATGACCTTTGAAAAGTACATATAAATGTATCGTAATAGTATCATGAGCCAAATAGTGTCTACAATACGCAAGAAAGGAATGTTGGGGATAGTTTTCTCCAGTGAAAATTTTCGTTCATTACGGAAGGGCGCCTTTATCAAGGCGCGGGCCGGGAGGAATTACATCATTATTATTAATGGCATTTGGGTCATCGAATACAAAGTTAAGAAGAAGCGCAACAAATCCCCAGATGGCAACCATCACAGCAAGAAAGATAATACCCCATACGATAAACTTTCGTGCTTCGGCAATTTGGTCTTGGTCTCCATGTGCCGATATGTACCGCACGATGCCCCACATAAATACCGCCGTTGCTAGAAGTACAAAAAAAACGATACTGGCATTGATAAAATCAGCAACGTCAACGAGAACGTCCCCAATATCAATGTTACCCTGGGCTGATGCAAAAAACGGCAGGGATAATATGCTGTACATAACGGCTATGGGTGAGATGTATGCGTAGTGTTTGAACATAATGATAATTATGAATAAAGGACAGTACTTATATTAGGGTAGTCTGTCAATTAATGCGTTCGTATTTCCTTCGGGACCCATTGGTATGGTGGTGAAATCATCTGCTTCTTTGTTAAAAAAGAAATCGAGCAAGATATTGACGAATCCCCAAACGGCAACCATAACGGCAAGAAGGATAATGCCCCATACGATAAACTTTCGCGCTTCGGTGCGCTCGTTTTCATCTCCTCCGGCGGCAATATAGCGAACAATACCCCAGAGAAAAAGGAATGTGGCGCCTAAGATGGCGAGGGATATAAGGATGTTGAAAAGAATGGAAAAAGAATCAAGAACATTGAAAATATCATCTCCCGAAAACTGCGCGAGTACCGCTCCGGGAACGGCAAGAAAAGAAAGGGAAGGCAGGATGTAGTGTAGAAATGTTTTCATGTTTTGTGCGGTGCTGATATTGTCTATATGGGCTGTACGATATCTATGGGAATGGTTGGTGCCGGATCAAGGCCTGATCCGAAAACGAATCCGAAAAGCAGTGCAACAAGTCCCCATACGGCGGTAACGACGGCAAGAGAGACGATGCCCCAGACAATAAATCTTCGTGCTTCAGCGATTTGGTCTTCATTTCCGCCGGCAGTGAGGTAGCGGACAATACCCCACATAAATACCGCCGTTGCCGTTACCATTAAAAGAGGAATAACGATATTATTTAGAAGAAGCGCAATATTATGCAGTATGGCATCTATAGTAAGCATTATAATGCACTGAAGAAGTTAGAAATAACGAGCATGATGGCGCCGGTGCCAAACATAATAAACATACCGACAATGCCCCAAATGATATAGCGTTTTCCCGTTGCCTGCGCTTCCTCGCTGTCAGCGCCCGCAATAAACCGGATGAGACCTATAATGAATACTACGGTAGCGAGTACAAACAAAAATACAATGGCCGGTAATATGGCCTCATTCCATAGTTTTTTAATGATATCACCAAGCGTAGGGCTTGCCGGAATCTGTGCATGCGCCGAAGGGATGCCAAATAATAATTCCATGTAGGAAAGAATAATACTCATGGTACGCTAAGATTTTTAGCAAAGTTTACGATGGCCGTTGCGATAGCAAAGGCACCGATAACAATGACACCGCCGATAAGTGCCCAATAGAAAGTTGTTTTTGCCTGTTGGAGTTTTTGTTCATTTCCGCCGGACGTAACAAACAAGAACCCGGCGTAAATAAGAAAAATGGCAACGAGAGGAATGCCTATAGCAATAACGGCATTTGCGATTGCTTGTACGAGTTCGCCGAATGTTTTTGCGGCGATGGGATTGCTAATACCAAGCCCTCCGGTGGGTCCGGCAGGTGGCGGCGGTGTGGGTGTGGGTGAAGGAGGTGGTGGAGGAGGTGGTGGAAGTGATTGCGTATTCCCTGATAAGGGCAGGGTGAGTGCAAACAGGGCGAGAAGCATTGCGCGCTTTTTTGCAAAACGGATTACGGATGAAATAGTCATGTAATTATAATACTACAGAAAAAGAAACTGCTATAGAGGATTATCCACAGAACAGAGAAAGTATAGCGGAATTCTATAGTATAATGAAAAGCATTATAAGATATTAACTATTGTAACCATGATACGCGCGCGCTTTTCCTTTATGCACATACTTTTTTCTGTCGTATTTGGCGTGGGAGGTATGCTGGCGTTATTTTTTACATTCACGTATGCACAGTCATCAGCGTGTCATCTTTTGAATTCAAGCAATCCGGTTCCGCAGGGATATGGTGCCGCATATAATTCATTTTCAACAGGAAGAGAGCTTATTGCCGAGACGTTCTGTGACAATAATACCGTATCTGTTGTGGTAGGACAAAATGAAGATCAAAGTACGGTGGCGGTATGGAAACAGGGGTGGAAATGGAACGGATCGTCGTGGTCGGAGATAACACTTTCCGGAACGCCGTTCACGGAAGATAGTAACTGGATTTTAGGAACGGGGCGCGTATTTATTCCGAGCAGTTCTTTTTCGGAAGGAGTACATGCGGTGGCGGTATTCGCCTGTGTTCTTGAGGGGGGTAATTGGCAATGCGGGTGTCGCGATAACTCTTGCGGTACCAGTAATTGGATGCTTCAGCAATTTGCTGTTTCCTCAACACTTCCTCCGTCACCGAGCGGATGTATAGGCGCACCGCAGGGAGTGTGCGATGCGTACGATAACGGAACGGCAACGGGTACATACTGCAAAGACGGAAATACCCGTACCGTAACGGGGGATCCGGATTATGTATTTTGGGCCGCAAACAACACTATTTACCATCGTCTTTCCGCGCATGTCTTTATTGAGGTGTCTACGGGAGAATGGGATGCCGGACAAGCGGTATGCGAATCGGTGGAAAGCGCGCTTGATGTTGGCGGCGGCGGACAGTCATGTATAGGCGCACCGCAAGGAGTGTGCGATGCGTATTTAAATGAAACGGCCACCGGTACATACTGCAAAAATGGCATAATGAGTACCGTAACAGGGACGCCCGAATATGTATATTGGGGTGCAAATAATACTATTTATCACCGCATGGCACACAATGTATTTGCCGATGTTCCCCAAGCAGATTGGGACGTATACGAGACAGCATGTCAGGCAGGTACGACGCCAAACGGGTGCACGGGCGCGCCACAAGGAGTATGTACGGCATATATTAATGAATCGGCAACGGGCACGTATTGCAATGACGGCGTGGAAAGTACCGTGACGGGAGATCCGGATTATGTATATTGGGGTGGGAACGATACCATTTATCATCGTCTTTACGATAGGGTTTTTAATACGATTTCAAAAAGCGAATGGGACGGCACGAAAGCTATTTGTGCGGCGGAAGAATCGATTGCCAACTCGATAGTGCAGTGTAAGGGCGCGCCTCAAGGAGTGTGTGATGCGTATACAAACGGCATAGCAACGGGTACATACTGTAAAGACGGAAATACCCGTACCGTAACGGGAGATCCGGATTATGTATTTTGGGCGGGGAATAATACTATTTATTATCGTCTGGGGACTGGTTCATTCGTACCGATTTCAGAGGCGGACTGGAATGCCGGACAGGCGGCATGCGGGAATGAATCGGTGCCACGGTGCATAGGCGCGCCTCAAGGAGTGTGTGATGCGTATACAAATGGTACAGCAACAGGCACGTATTGTACGGATGCAAGTACCCGTACCGTAACGGGAGATCCGGATTATGTATTTTGGGGTGGGAACGATACTATTTACTACCGGCTTGCCGAAGGAGTATTCATACCCGTACCGCGTTCCGAATGGGATGCCGGGCAGAGTGCCTGTGAGGCAATGGAAAGCCAGCTTTCTTTGGGTACCGCATGCGTAGGCGCTCCGCAGGAATTGTGTACAGCATACAATAATGGAACGGCAACGGGTAATTATTGTGCGCATGGCATAATGAGTACGGTTGCGGGAGACCCTGATTATGCATACTGGGGTCCTACCGATACTATTTATTACCGTCTTGCTCATAACGTTTTTGTTCCGGTGGCGCGCAATGAATGGGACGCATATGAACAAGCATGCCTTCTTGGTATTAATAATGAAAACAGATGTGAGGGAGCATCAAGTTTTGTGTGTGACACCTATAAGGAGGGTATCGCTACAGGAACATATTGTCGGTATGGTGCGGAAAGTACCGTAACGGGAGATCCGGATTATGTATATGACGGTTTTTCCGACACTATTCACTATCGTTTGTGGGATGGTGTGTTTGAAACAGTGTTGAGTCCTAGTTGGGCGGCGGGACAAGCGGTATGTGCGTTGGAAGAGTCGGTGCGGAATACCTATACAACATGTACGGGCGCGCCGCAAGGGGTATGTAATGCGTATAATAACGGAACGGCAACGGGTACATACTGCAAAGACGGAAATACCCGTACCGTAACGGGGGATCCGGATTATGTATTTTGGGGCGGGAACGATACCATTTACTACCGGCTTGATAAAGGATCTTTTGCGGAAATACCCCGTGCTACCTGGGATGCATTTCAAACACAATGCGATAGTATGTAATTGCACATAATACAGACAAAAATCCGTTATTTATATAACGGATTTTTGTTTAGGCACCATTTATGGTGTGTCTCAAAGGGGAGTTCCGGTGGGACAAAAACTTAATCCCAGTTCTTTGCCGATGTATTTATCATTGACGCTTTGTGGGACACGGACGGAAATTTTTAATGTACATGCCTGTTGTGGTGTAATATCCAGAAGCATAAGCAGGTCACGTTCCATTTCAGCACGTACAAAAGGGATATTGGAGCCGTTGTTTATGCTTACGGTAAAGCTTGTATCCGGCGGGTAATACAAAAGCGTATACGAAGTTTGTTCGTCGTGGAGAAATACAATATGTTCTTCGGTGATTATGATCGTGGGATCCGTATAAAAATTATGTACGGACATTGGCTCACCGGACCAGTCGTTAACGGTGAACGTATCTCCCGTAGGTAAGGGGGGTGCGGTAATATTTCCGTCCCCGGTATTCGATCCCGGTATTGTTCCGGGAACGGGAAGCCCGTTTTGACCGGGATTAATTATGACGTCCGGAGGCGTCACGGATGTACGAAAAAAGAACGCGTATATACCGAAACCAGTAATACTGACTACGACTATAACTATAACAATAAGTAAATGGCGAATATTCATAAATGTACTGTACTATAAATCATGATTTTAAAAAATGACGTATAAGTAAATGATAAAAGATGTAATTATAATAGATTACAGTCGCCGGCGGTTGACCAATCTTTCCAGGTATTCCCCGCTTCCGCATATACCTGACATGCTGCCTTAATGTTTGATTTGGCATTTTTTGCCGCAACAACACAGCTTGTATAGAGGCTTTGGTTTACAATGACATACTTGCCTCCGCTCAACTGAAATGCGGATGGACAATTGAGTCCTGCCACTGAATGAACAGCTATATTGATTTGAAACAGTCCGATGGAGAAAGGGCAATTATTGGGTGGATAAGGCGCGGGGCATCCGCCTCCGGTGGCGCGGTCCACCGTGCTTTCTCTCGTCGGGTTACCCGCGCTTTCAGCGCCACATATCTGCGATGCTTGGTTTGCCACGGATGCAAAGCATGAGGAAGGAGAAGAAAGAGCGGAGACAGAGCACGGTCCGATGCTTACCGGACTGCATGTTCCCCCTCCCGCCGCCGGACAGTTATCTCCCGGATTATTATCTTGGCACGTTGTCCATACTTTGCCGTATGTCGCGTTCTCGGTACATACTTGAGAGCCGCTTGCCGGTCCGCAACCCATAAAATTACATGCCTGGGTATCTCCCAAATTTTCCGTACAAATCTCAAAGCATGCTGTGTCCCATATACCGTTTAAACACGCTTGTGTACCAGCACCTCCGGAGGTGGTTGTGCACGCACGCGTTGGTGTAGCTGTCGGGTCGCATGCTTCCGCGCCTCCTCCCCCTCCTCCGCCGCCCGTAAATGCTGGAACGATACGTGCCTGACAGGTAGGAAAATCGTTCCAGGGAAGACCGCCTCCGAAGTTTTTAAATCCGATTGTGGAAAGAAGAGTGCTGATAATAACCCATGCGGCAAATGCAATGAGAATACCGATAATTGTGTTGTATAGAGCGGCTTTTCCGGTTTCGAGTTGTCCGGGGTTTCCGCGGGATGTAAGAAGGAGTATACCGCCTATAAGAAGGGATATAACGGCTACCGGAAGAATAAACTTAAAGAGGATAAAATCGATAATATTCTTGACGAGTACATATAAGTCGCATAAATCGCATGCTTTTGTATCCCCGCAGGGAACAAGACCGCCACTTTGCGCATGTGCCATGTCACCCAATAATACGCCGCCTAATCCGAAAAGGAGAACAATAATAAAGAGAGTTGTAAGGATGCGGCGCATAGTTATGGTGTGTATTATTATTTTCTATCGTCGAGTAAGGTTGTAAGGCGTGCATGCGCTTCCGTTGCCGCGGTGTGCGGTTCGCGCCCGGCCAAAACGGCTTGTATCATATTTGTAAAAATGGTATCGGTTTCTTTTTCATGCGGATCATACCAGGTACGCGCCCGACGCGCCTCTTCATACATAATCGAAAAAATAGAATTTTCATGTCCGCGAGCAAGTACTGATCTTCGCACCGGCGCCATGCCAAAATTGGCGGCTATAAAGGGCGCTATGTCTTCCGAAGCAAAAAATTTAGCAACTTGCCACGCCTCTTCCTGGTTGGTTGATGTTCGGGATACCACGAATCCTTCCGTGCGTCCGTATCCCATACGAAGAGGGGCATCCGTATATTGAGGTACTAACGCTACCCCTATATTTACATGCACATTTGCTTTCATAATATCCGTAAGGTCACTGGCACGACCGACAAACATGGCGAGATCTTCGCGTGCAAAAGCCGATACGGGATTGGAGAATGTGCTATTCCAGCTGTAGGATGTTTTTTCTCTCTTGCCAAAATCCGTATAGAATCGAAGAGCCGATTCCGTAGGAGAAACATTAATGGAGTTTATGATGCGGCTTTCTCCCAGCGTGACATCTTTTGTTGCCGGATCAACAATAGCAGTGCCTCCCTGTAGAATAAGCAAGCTCATAATATCTTTTGCGTGTGGGATATTACGCGCAAGACCCATGGCGGATCCTGCACGCGTGATATTATCGCCCCCATTTTTTTTGGTAAGACGGATGCTTTGAATAAGAAATTCATCCCACGTGGTGGGCGGCAAGGACAGCGCCTCTCCGGCAAATAAATCTTTATTCCAAAATAGCACGAGAGGATCAATGGCGAGAGGAATGCCGAGGATGAGGCCATTTTGAAAAAATATATCACCGGCGGCTTCAATGTTTGTTTCTTCAAATTCTCTTTGAGTCATGTAAACGGAGGGTACCGGTGTTATCTTGTCTCGCATACGATGAAGCATGGTGTCGGGAATAAGCCACATATCAGGACCCGTGTCTATAGCAAGAGCGTTGATGAGATCATTTTCGAATGTATCCGAACTTTTTTCAACGTAGGAAATTTTAATACTTGAATACTCCCGTTCGAATAAATCAATACTATCTTTCATGACGGAGTACGGATGTATGCCCCATATGGTAAGGAATGTTTTTCTATTTGTATTGCGAATACCGGGGATAATACCAAGTAAAATAAGTACCACGACAAAAATAATGGCAATGGTGCCGATATAAATGGCAAGCTGGAGTTTGCTAGTTTCTTTATTCATAGCATTGCTTATTTACCGCCATCCGTTTTTTTAAATAACATACCATAGTGATGTGATCCGGCACTGAATTCTTTATCAAATACAAATCCTTCCTGTATCAGTAAATGTTCCACTTCCTTGCGGGGAACACGATATGGCAAAGGAGGCCCCGTATCCGATCCGCCTTCATCCCAATCGATAACGGCAGTATATCCGCGGGGTTTAAGTATGCGCCATGCCTCTTTAATAACAGCATTCTTTTTATCCGTCTGAAACAGTATATTAGCTATAAGAACAAAATCGATGGCGGTATCGGCAAGGCCGGAACCGCGTGGGCGTTCTACATCGGCACGGATTGATTCAATATGGTGGATACCGGCGGTTTCCGCTTGAGAGCGTACGGCTTCCAATGCTTCTGTTTGTACGTCAATGGCATATACGATTCCTCCGGGTCCTGTTAATTTTGCAAGCGAGAGCGCCCAGTGTCCGCCGCCGGTGCCAAAATCGGCAATATGCATGCCGGGCAAAATATTAAATGCTTTTGCAACAACGTCGGGGTGTAAAAATGCCATACGGATAGTATACCGCAGTACCGGGTAAGTGGTAAGTGGGTTCTATAAAGAATATGTGAATAGATGTATGAGTGTGGGGAAATAAAAACACCCCTATATGGGTGCAAACAAAGATAAACGCCCATATATTTTATGGGCGTCTAGATGCGGCAGGAAATGAGGTGGGGGTTATATGGGTGGAGGTCCTCCGCATAAGTAAAATTTTAAGTAAAGAACTTAAGGGTCAGCCCGTGGCTGGGCCGGTGAGTATTTCATCTGCCCTCCTCTTTAGGTTGATGTTTAGGTTGATGGGTTGATGAGATTAACGGGATATTAGCATAAGGCGTATTATGCGTCAAGCCCTTATGTTTTTTACTGTAAGTAACGGCAAGTAAAAAAATATTGTGAAATAATGCTTTTATTCCAATTAAAGTAATCAATCTTCTAAAAAAGGAATTAGAGAGTGGTGATGGACGCTATTTTATCATTTGTATCCATCTTCATGATGCGTACGCCTTGTGTGGACCTGCCGAGCGTGGATACGGTGGATAAGGTGGTGCGAATAACCTGTCCGTGCTGGGAGACAGCGATAAGATCTTCTTCATCGGTTGATATAATGCGCGCGGCAACGATAGGTCCGGTTTTCGCCGTTATGTTCATAGTCTTAATGCCGGATCCGCCGCGTCCTTGTATTTTATATTCTCCGATATTGGTTTTCTTTCCGAATCCGTTTTCCGCAACTACCAAAAGTTTCTGATTTTTTGCCGTTTTTGCTATTACGTCGGCTCCCACAACGTTATCATCTTTCTTTAGTTTAATACCGCGCACGCCCGCTGATGTGCGTCCCATGGTGCGCGTATCTCCTTCCTGAAAGCGGATACTCATCCCTCCCTTGGTAACAAGAATAACGTCATCGCTTTTATGCAGTGTATGCACCCACCCGAGCGCATCGCCTGCTCCCAGTTTAATGGCAATAATACCGGATCTTCGGACATCGGTAAAAAATTTCGCTTCTATTTTTTTAACGATACCGCATCGGGTAATCATAATAAGAGAAAGTTCCGCAATATCTTTTTGGGCTTTTGGTATGGGCAGAATGGAAGTTATCTGCTCGGTGTCGGCAAGCATGAGAAAATTGGCTATGGATTTTCCCTTTGACGTGCGTCGTCCTTCGGGAATTTCATAGGAGTGAATCTGATATACTTTGCCCAGGGAGGTAAAGAATAAGAGATTATCATGTGTATGCACGGTAAGAAACTGATCCACAACGTCTTCTTCTTTTGTGGCCATGCCGATAGTGCCCTTTCCACCGCGTTTTTGCATACGATACTCCTGTGGATCAATGCGCTTAATGTAACCGCTTTTTGTAAGGATGATGGCCGCTTCCTCCTCCGGTACCATGTCTTCTATGGAAATGGATTTTGCGGCATGCGCTATTACGCGCGTGCGGCGCTCTTCGGGGAATGCTTTTTTCAGTTCCTCTGTTTCATTTTTAATGATGGCTAAAATCTTTTTCGGATCCTTTAAGATGCCCTTTAATTCGGCAATCAAGCGCAGTTTTTCGGCAAGTTCATCTTCTATTTTTTTACGTTCCAGTCCGGCGAGAGTTTGCAGACGCATTTCAAGAATGGCGCTTGCTTGTATGGTGGTAAGTGTGAAATTATTTATCAGATTTTTATGTGCTTCTTCTTTATCTTTCGATTTTCTGATTGTGGCTATTACCTTATCAATGTGGTCAAGGGCGATTTTAAGACCCTCCAGAATATGAGCGCGTTCTTCGGCTTTTGTAAGGTCAAAACGCGTGCGCCTTTCAATAACCACTTGCCGGTGCTTTATAAATTCTTCCAGTATTGTTTTGAGAGCGAGAACTTGAGGCTGTAGACCATCTATGAGTGCCAGGGTATTTACATGAAATACGCGCTCCAGATCAGTGTGCTTATAAAGAGCGTTAAGTACTTTTTGCGGAAAAGCGCCGTTTTTAAGGTCGATGGCTATACGCATACCGTCTTTATCAGATTCATCGCGCAGGTCACGAATACCCTCTATACGTTTTTGATTTACCAGGTCGGCAATTTTTTCCAGAAGCGTCGTTTTATTCACCTGATAGGGGATGGAGTTGATGATGATTTGGAATGATCCCTGTTTTGTTTCTGTTATTTCAGCTTCACCCCGTGTGAGAATACCGCCTCTGCCGGTTGCATAGGTTTGTCGGATGTCTTTTTTATTGAAAATAATACCTCCCGTAGGAAAGTCGGGACCTTTTACGAATTCCATTAAATCTTCCGTAGTGGCTTGGGGATTTTCTATTAGGTGTATGATGGCATTCGCGAGTTCCAGCATGTTGTGCGGTGGAATATTTGTTGCCATGCCAACGGCAATACCCAAAGAGCCATTGAGGAGTAATTGCGGTACAACAGTAGGAAGTACGACGGGTTCTTGTTTGGATCCGTCATAATTCGGACTAAACGGAACGGTATCTTTTTCAATATCGGCAAGCATAAGCTCGGCAATGCGCGCCATACGGCACTCGGTATACCTCATTGCCGCCGCTGAATCTCCATCAATACTGCCAAAATTACCCTGTCCTTCAATGAGCGGATAGCGAAACGAGAAATCTTGCGCCATGCGCACCAAAGAGTCGTATACGGCGGTATCTCCGTGCGGATGATATTTCCCCAGTACTTCTCCCACAACATTTGCCGATTTTCTGTATTTGGCAGAATGGGTAAGTCCCAGCTCATGCATGGCGTATAAAATACGGCGGTGTACGGGCTTTAGTCCGTCACGAACATCGGGGAGGGCGCGCATGACAATAACAGACATCGCATAATCCAAATACGATTCTTTCATTTCGGTGACAATTTCGCGTCCCTCGGTTCGTTCAATAATATCGTCCATAAAAAGTAATGGGAAGTATAATTATATTAATCGTAAAAATGTGTAATGGAATCATGAATCATTTCTCCCAAAAAAGAAAATGGGGAGGAAATATCGGCGGAAAAATCCTTAAACAAAATGGTTGGAGATGATTCTTTAATGGTAAGAGAATGTCTTGTAACGGCAAGCCACATACCGATAATGCTTGTCATGATCAGAGCAACGCTTATGAAAAGAATGCGTTTTCGTATATGTTTCGGCTTGTTTTGTACGCGAGCGATAAATGAAAAAAAATCCATAAGGGTTAACTTGTTTTTATAGTGAAATTGCTCAATGCCGATATGTTCGTTTATTTGCCGCCCTGCAAATAAACGAGCCGCATACCTTCCGTTGGCAGATCCTTTATTTTAAACGTGAACTTTTCCTCCGGCTTGGTTCCTTCTCCGAATTCTTTAATAAATGCATCGGGCGCGTCAAGAGGAAGAGAAAGTCCCGGAAGTGCATAATACATAGGAATAATAATACGCGGTTCAATTTGAGTTACAATAGTTGCCGCTTCCGATGCGGTAATGGAGTTACTTCCTCCGACAGGTACAAAGAGCACATCCGGTGTGCCGATAAAGGCGCGTATTTCATCAGATAGCTTTGCTGTGCCGATGGGTCCTAGATGACAAAGGCGCATCCCTTCCCATTCTATTGTATATAATGTGGCAAGTTCGCCCGCCATACCTTCTATGGTAATGCCTTTTACCTCATATTCTCCCGGATCAGTTATAAGAAATGGGTTTCCCGTGAGGGTATCCATGGTATTGTGTGCGGCATTTGCTTTGGTGGTAAGAGCCACATCTGCCTGAAACCGCGGGGGAGTAAGGCCTGTTTCTTTTGAAAAAGGATCAATCGCAAGAACCGTATCTCCCGATTGAATTTTAAAGCATGTCACGCCATAATAGGTGATTATCATTTTCGCATTGTAGCGTTTTATACATGCTTTGGATAGCTTGACAAATTTATAAATACAATATAGAGTATTGTAAAACTCATTGATGAGGAGGGTGTTATGGAAAGGGGTTTTAGGCCTTGGGAAGTGCCGTTTGTGATGTTGGCGGTTTTATACCTTATGTCGGAAGAAGGAGAGCAGGGACTTACTATCCATGAGATAATTGACCATGTTTACAGTATAAATGAAGGGAAGCGCAAGCTTTTTTATGGAACGGCACGAAATGCGCTTTTTCGTATGGAGCGCATGCGTTATGTCAAAATGACATGGGAGTTGAGAAAAACAAAAAGGGGCAACCGTCATATGTGGGAAGTGACCATTCTCCCCGCAGGGATGGATGCCCTCCAGGAAGAACTGAAAATGGTTGCTTCCCAGTTTAGCTTTGTCCTTGCTGTACGAAATGTTGATATGTTGAATATTCGCCGCCGTAAAGCGGCATAAGGGCCGGAACGTATTGCTCCGGTTTTTTTCTTGCATTTTTTTTAAATCTCCGTATACTGACGGATACATATTATGACTGAAGAACAAGCCCACAACAAGGACACGTCCCTTCATCGAGCACCGGAAGGAAGCGAAGAAAACGGCGGTACCGATCAGGCAACAGCTGTTTTGGATGATGCTGAGCACGCCGCTTCCCAGCGCCGGTTTATGGATGCCGTATATAAGATTATGCAACCTATTGCTGTGCCTAAAGTCGGCGAGCTCATGGATGGTGTAATAATTGCCCGTAAGGGGCCGTATGTTTATATTGATCTGGGTCCTTTCGGCACCGGTGTTATTTATGGTCGCGAGTACTATAATGCCCGTGATCTCATAAAGCCGCTCAAAACGGGAGATGCCGTAACTGCAAAGGTGGTGGAAATAGAAAATGAGGATGGATATGTTGAGCTTTCTCTGCGTGAGGCGGGACGGGATAAAATATGGCAAGAAGCTGAAGACCTCATGAAGAAGAAACAGCCGGTACCTATGAAGGTATTTGCGGCCAATAAGGGCGGACTTGTTATTTATTGGAACGGCGTACAGGGATTCCTTCCGGTATCACAGCTTACAGCAAAACATTATCCGCGTGTGGAAGGGGGTGATAAAGGACGCATTCTTTCCGAGCTTCAGAAATTTGTGGGCGGGTTTATGGACGTAACAATTCTTGATTATGACCCTAAAGAAGAAAAACTTATCTTCTCGGAGAAAAACGTGGAATCGGATGAACTGAAAGAAACATTATCTCATTATGAGGTGGGACAGGAGATCGAAGGAGAGGTGACGGGAGTTGTTGATTTTGGTGTATTTGTGAAAATAGAAGAAGGTCTTGAGGGACTTGCTCATATCTCTGAACTGGATTGGGGGCTTGTTGAAAACCCTTCCGATCTTTTTTCGGTGGGGGAGAACGTACGCGCTAAAATAATCAGTATTGAAGGCGGTAAAATTTCCCTTTCCATCAAGGCGTTAAAACATGATCCGTGGCAGGATTTTGCCGGTAAGCACGCGAAGGGTGATATTGTGGAAGGTCATGTTAAAAAGCTTGATAAGTTCGGCGCCTTTATTGAAATTCCCAAATTCTCTTTGAGTGGTCTGGTGCATATTTCCGAATTTGGTTCCGAAAAAGTTATGAACGAATCTTTGGAGGCGGGAAAAGATTATCATTTTCAAATTTTAAATTTAAACCCGGCAGACAGAAAACTATCTCTTAGTTTTGTCAAAGAAGGAGGTGAAGCAAGTACGAAGAAGGTCAAGAAAGAAGAAAAAGAAAAACCTGACACCGAGAAGGAAGAATAACGAAATAAAAACAAAAAGCAAAAAACAGCAGTTATCTTTAACAGCTGCTGTTTTTTTGGGAGGCATGTATGAATCGAGCGGAAGAGAAAGAGTTATTTGAATATGCGGTGGTGCGCTTCATTAAAAAGGCATCCCCCGTCGATATGCGCATTTTGTCTTGTATGATCAAAGAAGTATCGCTCAAGCATAATCATGAATGCATCATATGGGCGTGGCAAGAGAAGTGTGGCAAACTTAATATAAAAAACGATTACGGCGTTACGGAAAAGGTGCGTGATGAACAACGCCGCTATTATAGCTGTCCGCAGGAATGTTGCATCGCGTTTCTTCGCTTCATAAGATAATCTTATGAAGTTTTTTTATGCTGTAGCTCTTCCACCGCTTCCGCTAGCATTTGGCAGTAAAGATTCATACCAATCTGATTTACATGTCCGGATTGATTGCGTCCGAGTATGTTTCCCGCGCCACGAATATCTAAATCACGCATGGCTATGTCCTGCCCGGCGCCAAGATATTGTGTACGAAACAAGGCATCCAGACGCATAGAGGCCTTTTCTTTGAGATGTTTCGCCTGATAAAGAAAGTAGGCGTATGACTGCACGGAACTGCGCCCGATGCGTCCGCGAAGTTGATGCGCTTGGGAAAGTCCGATACGAGAGGCGTCTTCCACAATAAGTGTGTTCGCGTTTGAGATATCAATGCCGTTTTCAATAATGGTGGTGGCAAGAAGAATATCCGTTTTATGGTCGCGAAAGTCATGGATGGTGGAAATAATATCATCTTCTTTCATGCGTCCGTGTATGGTGCCGATACGGGCACGGGGAATCAGTTTTTGCAGAAACTCTTTTGTAGGACTTAATGTGCGAATACGGTTTGATAAAAAATATACTTGTCCTCCACGCTCCAGTTCCGCTTCAAGTGCCTGTGCAACGGTACGTTTTCCAAAAGGAAGGATGAATGTTTTTGGCGCTATGCGATCCGGCGGAGGCGTATGAATAGAGCTCATGGTGCGCAGGGATGAAAGGGCGAAATGGAGCGTGCGTGGTATGGGCGTTGCCGAAAGAGACAATACGTCCGTTCCCTCTCGCTTATTCTTCAGCTGTTCTTTTTGTTTCACGCCGAAGCGTTGTTCCTCATCTATAATAAGAAGACCTAATTGTCTGAACTCTATATCTTTTGAAAGGAGGCGGTGCGTACCTATAACAATATCAACCGTACCTGCTTGCAAGCGGCGCACAATATCACCCTGTTCTTTTTTCCCTTCTACACGGCTTAATCGTTCCACACAAACGGGGAATTCTGCAAAACGGCCGGAAAATGTTTCAAAATGTTGTTCGGCAAGAATGGTTGTGGGAGCTATTATAGCAACTTGCCTCTTGTTGAGAACTGAACGAAATGCGGCACGGAGTGCTACCTCTGTTTTTCCAAAACCGACATCCGCCAAAAGAAGATGATCCATGGGATGAGGAGATGCCATTTCCGAAAGAATACTCTCAATGGCGCGTATCTGATCGGGTGTTTCTATGTGTTCGAATCCGGCGGCGAGTTCTGCCTCCATAAGAGGAGTTGCGAGAGCGGGTGTTCGTTCGGCAAGCTCACGAGTTGCATACAAGGTAAGAAGATCTCGCGCGAATGCGATAATATCTTCCCGGACTTTTTTCTTTGTGCTGTACCATGTCGATCCTCCCAGGCGATGTATGGCTGGTGTACGGAATCCAACATAGGGGGTTATTTTTTTTATCATATCCTCCGGCACTAATAGTATATCCGGAGGCGCATTTGCTCCCTTTGGTCGCGCATATTCGATTTGAAGATACGACGCATGCGCATTATTCGCGGGTATTTCCGGCGTCACGGAAGGATTTATCGGCACGGCACTCTTTTTTGTATTTTCTGGCGGCGGTATTGGGGCGACAGGTTTACTATCTCTTTGGATAATTCCCTTAAAAATTCCTACGCCATGATCCACATGCACAACAAAATCACCGGGGCGAAGAGATCCCAATGAGCATTTCTCAAGAAGTTTCTTTTGTGATGCGTCAAGTTCCGCTACGGGTACCGGCGGCGGTATGGCTTCAATTTCTTCCACCGTATTTCCCAAAAAATCTATACGGTACGGTGTTTTCGTATTAATGGGAAATATGCGCACCTCACCTCCCATAACCGTACACTCACCAGGATATGTAAGCATATGTACTTTTTCGTAGCCAAGATCGTTTATAGTGCGGAGAAATTCGGATATTTTAAGGGGGGTATTTTTTGTGATAAGAGTCGTATGTGTGCGCCAGAAAGGGTTTAATGTGCGCGCATGCCGTATGGCTTTGGTATTTTTTCCAAACCAAACAACGGACTTTTCCAAAAGATGGGGGTGTAGTCCGGCTATAAGAAGTTCCTGTAATTTATCTGCCTTTTTCGGTGGCACATTGTTTTATATACTATAGAAATAAATAGCAAACAAGGGGGGTACTGTGGAACTGAAAAAAAACATCCCTACGCGGTCTTTTGAAGCATGGGCGGAGGGTAGTAGTATTATCGGTTTGGTTGCTTTCAGGTTCGTGCTCCTTGGTATTATAGGCATTGCCGTTGTCGCGTTATTTTTCTGAATGCACGGCATTCATTGCCTTTGAGAGTCCGTAACAGAGCACCGCTTCCACGGCAGAAGCGGCTTTTTTTACCCCCTTTTTCAGCACCGTTTTTTCTGCGGGAGACAAAGGGCCTGTCACTATCTTATGAACAATTGCTTTGCTTTGTGATTTTTTAATGTCGCTTGCTTTTGCAATACCAATGCGTATGCGCGTAAATTCCTTTGTTTTAAGGGAACGTACAATGGATTCAATCCCTTTGTGTCCGGCGGTACCGCGATTAAACATTATTTTTACGGTTCCGAGAGGCAGATCCAAATCATCGTGCACCACAATAACACGTTCTGTGATTTGTTTTTTAGACGGAATTTTAAGCGCCGTTGTTGTACGCCCGGAATTATTCATAAATGTTTCGGGAAGTAAGAGGAGTACGGGTTTTTTTGCAATATACCCCTCTGAAACAAGTGCTTGTAGTTTTTTTTCTTCTTTGAACGAAGAGAAATTATTATCATGTGCTAAAAGTTCCAGTGCCGCCCGCCCGGCATTATGCCGTGTGTCTGCGTATTCCGCTCCCGGGTTGCCGAGCCCCAAAATATATATTGGTTTTTTGTTCATGTATTCATTATGCACGACCGGTACTCATTTTAACAATAAAGCGAATCCTTGATTTTTACTGAAATATGGGGTATTATTGTCTTTATAGAATAAAAAATATGCAAGAAACACAGGAAAAAAAATCAACACATAAAGAAGATGAAGATATAGCGATTACAAAAAACGAGACGAAAGACAAGCACCGATCTTTTAAGGAAGAAGTTTTTGATCTCTTTAAAGTTATCGTTATTTCTCTCGTTATCGTACTTCCCATTCGGTTGTATGTAGCTCAACCCTTTATTGTACGCGGCGCTTCTATGGAGCCAAATTTCTCAAATGGGGAATATCTCATCGTTGATGAAATTTCTTATCGCTTACATGAGCCGAGGCGCGGGGACGTTATCGTGTTTCGATATCCGGAAGATCCTTCGCAATTTTTTATAAAACGCATTATTGGCCTTCCGGAAGATACGGTAATCATTAAAAGTGGGACGGTTACCATTCAAAATGATAATTATCCTAATGGATTATCTCTCGATGAAACATATATCCCTTCGGAAACACGCACCGTACCGGACGGAGAAATCACGGTGGGCAAGGATGAATATTTCGTATTGGGAGATAATCGTGAATTTAGTTCCGATTCCCGAAGATGGGGAATGCTTAACGAGGAATTTCTTGTGGGACGCGCATGGCTTCGGCTGTGGCCCCTTCTTAATATTGGGGTAATCGGAGAGTAAGGTGTTAGTAATGTTATAAGTTTAATTGAGTATACCAGTATGCCGGCAAAAAGAATTCCAAAAGAACAGATACAAACTCCCAAAGGAACACGGGATATTCTGGCTCAAGATGCGCCTTATTTTGAGCGCGTTATTCAGGTAGCAGAAGAGATTACGCGTTTTTACGGTTTTATGCTTATTCAGACACCGCATTTTGAAAAAACAGAAATCTTTGAACGCACACTTGGCGAAGCGAGTGATATTGTCGAAAAGGAAATGTATAATTTTCGCACGCGGGGCGGAGATCATCTTACTTTGCGCCCGGAAGCAACGGCGGGTATTGCGCGGGCGTACATTCAGCATGGCATGGGATCGTGGCCGCAACCGGTAAAGATTTATACGCACGGATCTTTTTTTCGGCATGAGCGTCCTCAACGAGGCCGCTTTCGGGAACTAAGACAATTTGACTGGGAGATATTAGGGGAAGATGATCCTATTACTGATTCCCTTGTTATTCGTATCATGTATACGGTTCTTGTTGAGCTCGGGTTTAAAAATATCGCTGTTCAGATTAACAGCATCGGGGACACCGAATCACGCGCAGTATACAGAAAAGAGCTTGTTGCTTTTTATCGGAAAAATGTAAATACTCTTTGCAAAGACTGTAAGCGTCGTTTGAAGGAAAATCCTCTTCGTTTGCTTGATTGCAAGGAGCATACCTGCATCGAACTTCGGGAAGATGCGCCGCAAATAATTAAATATCTGGGAGATGCGTCCAAAAAACGTTTTAAATGCCTGCTCGAATTTTTGGAGGAAGGAGATATTTCTTATTTTATCAATCCGTATTTGGTGCGCGGATTGGATTATTATACCGATACGGTATTTGAGATATTTGTTAATTGCGAGGATGCATCCGGTATTATGGAACAGGAAAATACAGATGGGAATAAGCCGACGCCGCTCGCACTTGGAGGGGGTGGCCGATATGATGGCCTTATGAAAATATTGGGAGGAAAACCCACGCCGGGAGTGGGTGCCGCATTGGGTATTGATCGGATAGTAATGGAAATGAAAGAACAGGGACTTAAAGCCGCCGAAGAAGTTCGTCCGCATGTGTTTCTCGTGCAGTTAGGACCTTCCGCAAAGCGTAAATCATTCGGACTCATGGAAGAATTTCGTAAGGCGCATATCCCTATAATGGAATCGGTGGGAAAAGATTCTATTAAAAGTCAGCTTAAAATTGCGGATAAGGTGGAGGCGGATTACACGCTTATTTTGGGGCAAAAAGAAGCATTGGATGGCACGGTCATTGTGCGTGAAATGACTACGGGCGTTCAGGAGACGGTACGGATGGCGGACGTGGTACAGAATGTTAAAGACAAGCTAAAAAAGAAGCGCTAGGGTTTCCTAACTCAATCAGTGCCTTTTGTGGTACAACATACATTTTATGGAAGATTGTATATTTTGCAAAATAACCAAAAAGGAAGCGCCGGCGGAAATACTGACCGAAACGGATAATTTGGTGGTATTTAAGGATATTAAACCATCAGCGCCGGTGCACCTCTTGATTGTTCCCAAAAAACATGTAGTATCAATTGCAGAGCTGAAGGCAGAAGATCGTGGCCTTGTTACCGATATGATATATATGGGAAAGGATATGGCGGTAAAAGAGGCTCTTTCCGGGTATCGCTTATCGTTTAATGTGGGGCGCGGAGGAGGTCAGCTCGTGGATCATCTTCATCTGCATTTGTTGGGAGGATGGAATCAATAGTACTCCTACCTAAAATAATAATAATATAGAGATATGCCATTATTTGTACATAAAAAGCAAAAGGAGTCGGTAGGCGCGTTCTTGCGTCGTTTTTCGCGTGTCGTGCAACACAGCAAAGTTCTTGTGCGCGTGCGAAATAATCAATTTAGAAAGCGTCCTTTAACGGAGCGGCTTGAGAAATATAACGCCATTCGTCGTGCGGAGAAGCATGTAAAAATGGAGAAATTACGCAAACTGGGTAAGGTAGAGTAGAGAACATATGTCGAAAAAGCAAATAGAAGAACATCTCATGCAGGCCATGAAAGAAGGGAACGACGAAAAGCGTTCCATCTTACGTATGGTTCTTTCCACGATCCGTAATGCGGAAATTGAAAAGGGTAAAAAGGATGAAGGTCTTTCTCCCGATGAAATGATTCAGCTTTTGCGTACTGAAGTAAAGAAGCGAAAAGAAGCGGCGGCTGAGTTTTTAAAGGGAAACCGTTCCGATCTTGCCGAAAAAGAAGAACGTGAAGCCGCTATGCTTACGGTATATTTGCCCCCGGAGCTTACCGATGATGAGCTTATCGCTATTATACGGAAAGCCATTACGGAAACGGATGCTACGTCGGAAAAGGATTTTGGGGTGGTTATGAAAACAACCATGACGCTTGCAAAAGGGCGTGTGGGGGGAGATCGGGTATCTATTGCGGTAAGAGAAGAGCTTAAGAAATTGTAAGCTAGAACATTTGTGGTGTCTCGAAAAAAAATCAGCACATTAGCTATTACAAATACTACGTCATACCGCATCCCGCGCAAACTTTTGCAGGATGCCTTTTCTCTTGCGGCTAAAAAGCATATCATGGAGGTAAGTCTTGTATTTTTATCGAATGCAAAGATGCGTACTCTAAATGCAACGTATCGGGGGAAGGATTATTCTCCGAATGTTCTTGCTTTTCCGCTTGATGAACATGGCGGAGAAATTTGTATAAATCCCATGGTGGCGAAACGGGAAGCTAAAGAATGTGGATGCACGTTACGTATGCGTTTTGTGCAATTATTTGTCCATGGTCTTTTGCATCTACAAGGGAAAGATCATCAAAATACAAAAGACGCCGAGGAAATGGAACGGGAAGAAGACAGTATCGTGCGGAGTGTAATACCTACTGTATGAGAAGTTTCCGGAAATGGAGTTTCTTAAAAAGCCCCTGTTCTATTACATAAATCTTAACCAAAAAGGATGGGAAGAAATAATATAACGGTAGGGCTTGATGTGGGCTCATCCACTATTCGTATTGCGGCTATGGCACCGGACACAAACGAAGGTGCTTCTTTGTTGGGATACGGCGTTTCTCGCGCGCTTGGTGTGCGCCGGGGAATTGTTATTGATGTAGCGGATGCAACAAAAAGCATTTCTGAAGCGCGTACGGAAGCGGAGCGTATTATTGGCATGCCTATTACGCATGCGTATGTTTCGTTTGGCGGACCGGGGCTTATGGTATATTCCGCCCGCGGAACGGTTGCGGTTTCCCGTGCCGACGGAGAAATTAGTGAACATGATATTGACCGTGTTCAACAGGCAGCTCACGCCGAGTTGCCACAGCTTTCGAATAGGGAGATTTTACACGAAGTCGTTTTAACATATGCCGTAGATAGGGAGGTTGATATTAAAAATCCGGTGGGCATGATTGGTAATCGCTTGGAAGCGCAAATGCTTTTTATAACGGCATTTACACCGCATCTAAAGAATTTATTACGCAGTGTAGAGGCCGCCGGTATTACGGTGGATGATGTTGTGGCGGCTCCTCTGGCATCCTCTCGTGCGATATTATCCAAGCACCAGAGAGAAATTGGCGTTTTGCATATGGATATAGGGGGCGCTACGGCATCACTGGCGGTGTTTGAAGAGGGATCGCTCCTTTCGGCAAGTATTTTCCCCTTGGGATGCGATCATATCACTAATGATATCGCTATAGGGTTTCAAATTCCGCTTGATGCCGCGGAGCATATGAAGATCATGCATGGTACGCTTCTTTCCGAGGCGGAATCGAAAAAAGACGTAGTACGCCTGGCAGATTTCATGCCGGAATCGGAAGCATTTGTTTCGCGGAAAGATCTTGCCGATATTATGGCCGCTCGTGCCGCTGATATTTTTGAAATGACGGAAAAGCATTTGAAGAAAATTGGACGCTCCGGCTTACTGCCTTCGGGCGTAGTGCTTACGGGAGGGGGAGCGAGTATGCATGGCGTTGTTGATTTCGCTCGCAGAGAACTTAAGCTTCCGGCGGAGATCGGTATGATTCAGGCGGTTGCCGCACCGGAGCATATTCTTATTGATCCGGCTTGGACGGTGGCGATAGGACTTTGTTTATGGGCCGGAGAAAGTAATACGGGGCGTTCATTTGGTGCGTTTTCAATGCCAAAGGTGGGAGCATATATTATGCGCGTTATTCGTCCGCTTATTCCGTAAACGTATTTTATCCCCACTCTATCCACAAGAAATACCCATATGTGTTCTTTAGAGCACATATCTTTTGTTATTAGCGCAAGATTGACGGCGCTTCATGAGGGCATTAGGATAGACATACACAGGTACGCCGAATTATAGTAATTTTTCATTGTATTATGCCAAGTATTAAACCAGACGTAGAAGCATTTGCCCGTATTAAACTTGTCGGTGTGGGGGGAGCCGGAGGAAATGCGGTAAATCATATGATTCGTCTCAAAGTACAGGGGACGGATTTTATTGCCATCAATACCGATGCGCAGGATCTTCATCATAATCTTGCTCCCAAAAAAATTCACATAGGAAAAAATCTTACAAAAGGATTAGGTGCCGGCATGAATCCCGAGCTGGGACGACAAGCGGCCGAAGAAACAATTGAAGAAATTAAGGATGCTCTTAAGGGAGCGGATATGGTTGTTGTTGTTGCGGGTTTGGGTGGCGGCACCGGCACCGGAGCGGCTCCGGTTGTCGCCGAAGCGGCGCGTCAGCAAGGAGCACTTACTATTTCGGTGGCAACAAAACCGTTTTCATTTGAGGGCGCACAACGCATGCGTATTGCTGATGGCGGTATGGAAAAACTTAAAGATGCCGTGGATGCCATGGTTATGATTCCAAATGATCGTTTACTCGCCGTGATTGAAAAAGGAACATCGTTCAAAGAGGCGTTTATCGTATGTGACGAAGTGGTGCGTCAAGCTGTTCAGGGAATTTCCGATCTCATTACTATGCCGGGTATCGTAAATGTGGACTTTGCAGATGTAAAAGCGGTTATGCAGGACGCCGGATCGGCGCTTATGGGTATCGGAAAAGGAACGGGAGAAACGCGTTCTACGGATGCGGCAAAGCAGGCAATTAATTCGCCCCTTCTCGATATCGCCATTGATGGTGCGCGCGGCGTTCTCTTTGCTATTCATGGTGGAGCAGATATGTCCATGTGGGAAATTCAAGAAGCCGCCCGCGTTATTACGGAATCTATTGATAAAGATGCAAAAGTTATATTCGGCGCCGTGGAAGATACGCGTCTTAAGAAGGGTGAGATGCGAGTTACCGTTATTGCTTCGGGATTTCCGGCCGATGCACGCATTGGCATGGGGCAACCTTCGGGAGTTCCAATAGCATCGGTGGCGGACACGTCTTCCACGGAACGAAAACGTTCACCTTCGGGAGAAACGGTGATTAGTGTTACAAAATCAAATCCGGCACGTACCCAACCGGCAAAAAATGAAAACGAAGAAGACGAGGAGAAGGAAGATAATGAGTGGGATGTTCCGGCATTCTTTCGCCGCCGAAGGTGAGGTTGGCAAAGAGTTATATATAGATTTTGAATTCTCGTGATATCATGAGTAATCGCAAAAAGAAAAACACTCGTGGAAACACGAGTGTTTTGATAGGAGCGCGCGTCATTTTAGTTAGATGGCGGCAAGTTTAACAGCAGTAACAGGGCTAAAATAATAAAAAATACACCAAAAACATAAAGGAGACACAGTCCCACTTTGGTTGTTGTGCTTATCCGCATTAAGAACCTCCTATGACTCTTTATATATTAAAATACATTGTCGAGCAATCAAAAAACCCGCCGGTAAGGCGGGCTTAATGACGTGCGTATATCTATAAGCCGGGTTCTGTACCAATTTTATACAGAATATAAAATTGGCGATGATCATCTATCTAGTCGTACAATTACTTGTACGATCAAGCTCCTTCCTTACATTAAGTAATGCAAGGCACAGGATTGCACCGGATAAGTGTTTTTCACCCGATATTGTTGCCAATGCCGGCTGTGAGCTCTTACCTCACCTCTTTTCACCCTTACCCGGCACATATTTGATATGCGAATACATACCAAATATGTGCCGGGCGGTATAGTTTCTGTGACACTATCTCGTTCCGCATAATGCGGAAGGCGGCCGTTAGCCGCTATCACTCCTTCGACATTGCGTCAAAGCGGTGCCCGGACTTTCCTCCCGACATATATCTATTTCTAATAGATATGTATCTAAGAAATAGATATACACCCGGCGATCATCCGATATACAACGCATATTATACAACCTTAATAAATATAAGTCAATAATGCTCTTACTTGCTTGGATGAGCGGTATGCATCTATAATGAAGTGTACGTTGTGTGATATCAGGATAAGTTAATTAATAGGAATTATGGAACCACCATTAACAAAAACATCTTTTCGGAGTGAAAATGTTTCCGGGGAATGGGAAGAAGAAGCAGGATCAATAGCGATACATGGAAATACTGTTTTCGAAGAAGATGAACAGCTAAAAACATCTTCATCCGACGAATCAGAGGAGGATTCTGTATGGACGCGCATTACTCGCTGGGTAGTGTATCTAATAGCGTTGTTAGCGCCGCTTTGGTTTTTGCCGACGACGGTAACACCGCTTGAAACCAATAAGCTTTTCCTTGTTTCCTTTCTTGTTATTATCGGATTCATCGCATGGTTGGGTCGTGCCATTTATGCGGGAAACGTTCGCATACCCCGCAGTCGTTTGCTCCTTGCTTTGCTTGTGTGGCTAGGTATATATCTCCTTGCTTCTGTTTTTTCTGGAAGTCCGGATACAAGTTTTTGGGATCCGACGGCACGTTCATTTTTCAGCCTTTTGATATTTTCACTAATAACATTTCTCACCGCTGTTAGTTTGGAAGCAAAAGATATCCGCCGAGTATACGGCTTTCTTCTTATAGCTGGTACGATAGTTGCGGTATTTACTCTTTTTCGTACGGTGTTTAACCTTAATTTTCTCCCCTGGACATTTGCGGGCGGGCGTACATTTAATCTTATCGGATCATGGAATGCGCTCGGTATCTTTTTCGGATTTTTACTGGTGACGGTGGCGCCTCTCTTGGAAGGCAGTCTTCCGCGCATTACAAAAGCATTTTTGGGTATACTTGCGGCGGGATCATTATTGTTAGCGGCTCTAGTTAATTTTTCTTATGTATGGATTGGTATCGGCTTTATATCCATTATGTTTCTTGCGTATTATTTGTCTCGTTCCGTCAGTAGAAAAGCAATCGGTATGCCGCTTATTCTTCTTCTTATATCCGTTTTATTTTTTCTTTCCCGCAATCAGATTGGCGCGTTTGTAACGGCTCTTAACGCACCTCTTGATGTAACGCCGTCATTTTCCACCACGTTGCATCTTACGGGAGAGGTGTTAAAAAAATCACCCGTTTTCGGACTGGGACCAAATACATTTGGTCAGGCATGGGATTTATATAAAGATCCAAACATTAACAATACTGTTTTCTGGAGTCTTCGTTTTGAAACGGGGTCAGCTTCTGCGACAACTCTTCTTGCCATGACAGGCGTACTGGGCGGTATCGGATTTCTTGTGTTTATAGGACTGATTATATGGTATGGCCTTATGTTGTTGGGAAGGTTTCCTGATGAGGAAGGACCAATTAAGAAATCCATTGTGATAGGAACTTTTTTGGGAACCGCCTTCCTGCTGTATGCATGGTTTGTGTATCCGCTTAATAGCGCGCTTTCCATACTTACATTCTTGTCTATCGGACTTTTGATTGCCGAGGGGCGCATTATCGGCTTGGTTAAAGAGCGGAAATTTTCCATTGTAGCTGATTCTTCCAAAGGGTTTATCGCCGCTCTTCTCATAATTTTCTTTATGGTGTTTGGTGTTGTCGGTGTTTATATTACCGGACAAAAATATGTAGCATCGGTGTTTTATGGTCAGGGTATTTCGCGTCTTAATGAAGATGGAGCTGTTAATGCCGCAGAAGATTCATTTCGGCGCGCTGTTACGTTTGATGCAAATCGTGATGAATATTTGCGCGCGCTTGCTCAAACATCATTTATAAAATTACAACGCAGTGTGCAAAATGCCGAAAATCTTCCCGCCGAAGATGTTCAGAATACATTTCAGCTTGCCCTCTCCAATGCTATATCGAGCGCTCTTGCCGCTACACATGCAAATGGCGGGGATTCGGTGAATTGGCGGCTTCTCGGACAAATCTATGAAGTTGTCATTCCGTTCGTAGACGGAGCATCGGAAGCATCCATTAATGCATATAAGGAGGCTATTGACCGTGCGCCATTAAATCCATCGCTCCGTGATGATGTTGCCCGCGTATATCTGATTATGGGGGATCAGGTTCAGGCACGGGAATCATTGCAAAAAGCCATTGAGCTTAAAGGGGACTACGCAACGGCTCATTTCCGGCTTGCACAGATTGCGTCCATTAAAGGAAATACGGAAGACGCAATTCAGAATACCGAACGAGCAGCTCTTTCGGCTCCGAATGATATCGGTATTCTGTTTCAATTGGGGCTCCTGTATTATCAGGAAGACCGTTTTTCCGATGCCCGGCAGATTTTGGAACGCGCAGTACGTTTAAGTACTAACTTTTCCAATGCACGTTATTTCCTTGGTCTCACGTATGCCGCATTAGGAGAGGATGTCAGTGCTATAGAGCAGTTTACGCGTATCGCGGAGCTTAATCCGGATAATAGGGAAGTTAAACAGATTTTAGCGAATTTGGAAGCAGGACGAAATCCTCTTTCGGGTATTTCGCCTCCCGGACCTGCTCCTCTTGAGCGGGAACAGCCTCCGGTGGAAGAAGAAATTACGGAAGAGCCGTCGGATGAAGTCATAAACGAAGAATAGCAATATAATGAAAATAAAGCGGTTACGATTAAGTCCGGTAAAGACGGTGTCGTTGTGACCGTTTTTATGTAACATGAGACGAGTTCTGGAGTTGTTCCATAGAGAATTAAAAGGAGTACATCAAGCTGCCGTGCTTCTTGCGGGAGCAACAATCGTAAGTAGTCTTTTAGGGCTTTTGCGTGATCGTTTTTTGGCGTCCACCTTTGGTGCCGGTGCCGAGCTTGATATTTATTATGCGGCATTTCGCATTCCTGATTTTCTCTACACGGTTTCCATTTTATTTATAGCGTCTACGGCAATTATTCCCGTATTTCTTGATGTTCTTGTAAAAAACGAAGAACGTGCCAGGGAAATTATTCATGCGCTTTTGACAATTTTTCTGTTATTTATGGGGGTGGTACTAGGGATCGTATATCTGGCGCTTCCGAATATATTGCCCTTTCTTGTTCCGGGATTTGGCGGCGAAGACAGTGCGCGTGCCGTTGAGGTATCGCGTATTTTACTTCTTTCTCCTCTATTTCTTGGTCTTTCGCATCTTCTCTCAAGCGTTACGCAGACATTTAAGAGGTTTTTTATATATGCCTTAAGTCCGCTCTTTTATAACATGGGTATTATAGGGGGAATTATATTTCTAGTGCCTCGTTTTGGCTTGTCGGGACTTGCAGTGGGTGTTGTTGTGGGGGCGTTTTTACATATGGCTATTCAACTACCAAGCATTATACGGCTGGGATTTCCTCTCGGCTTTACATTTGTATTTCCGCGGGAAATAAAAGATATTCTTATGATTTCTTTTCCGCGTACTATCGGTCTTGTTGCTATGCAACTCACGTTTATAGCCATTACCGCCATAGCATCCACTATTGGTGTGGGGTCTATTGCAGTATTTAATCTCTCTTATAACTTGCAGTCCATTCCGCTTTCCGTTATCGGTCTTTCTTACAGTATTGCGGCATTTCCCACCATGGCGGAGCTTGTCATAAAAAAAGACCGAAAAGTATTTTTCGACCATTTGGGCATGGCGGCGCGGCATATTATGTTCTGGACCATGCCGCTTTCCATTTTATTTTTGGTGTTGCGTGCGCACATTGTCCGCATTATCCTGGGCGCCGGAGCATTTGGGTGGGTGGATACGCGCCTTACGGCAGCAAGTCTCGCATTATTTTCTTTTGGTATTGTGGCACAGAGTTTAGTTGCGTTATTTGTACGATCATTTTATGCGCTAGGGCGTACAACAGCTCCGGTGGTTCTTAATGTATTTTCTATGGGACTCACCGTTGTTTTTGCATTCGTCTTTGTTTCCCTTTTGAATACAGGATCAATGTTTGCCGATATATTTTCACGTATCCTTCGCGTAGAAGGTGTTCCTAATATTTCCATGCTGGGACTTCCTTTTGCGTTTGCATTAGGGAGTATTATAAATGCTGTGTTGTTGGGAATAGGTCTTTCGCGTATTGATTCATTGTTTCGAAATTGCCGTATTCTTGTTTCTTTGGGGGAAATTATGGTTTCAAGCGCATTATTGGGAATTACATCCTATATAGTTCTTCATGTTTCGGCAAATTGGTTTAATCAGGAAACATTTCTGGGTATATTCCTGCAAGGAATATGTGCCGGTCTTGCGGGAATAGGTATGTTTCTATTATTTCTTAGAATAAGAAATAATAAAGAATTCAAAGAAGTATACGTGGCCCTCACACGAAAGTTTTGGAAAGAAAACGATGCTTTTGCGCCGGAGCAAGACAGGATCTAATATAAAATATATGTTATAGAGGAACTTATGCACAGGAATATGGAAACAAGCAAGGAGTATATGGTATAATATAGGTCATATGGGAAACATGTATACTAATCAAAAAAGCACAACATCTCGCTCTGAAGAACGGCCGCATAAATATGGTCCTTCCGTTATCCATCTCATCGCTATCGGCGGCATTCTTCTTATAATGATAGCGACCATTTTTGCAATGCAGTCATAGGGTGTGTTGCAAGGAGGAAATAAAAAAACCACGCTTATAGGTGTGTTTTTTTTATGGAATAATCGTATGGTAATATTCTTTTTTTAGAATCTTTTTCTGTAAGCATAATTTTGACAAAAGGCTTGCCGCGTAGCACAATGGATACGCTATGAATACATCACCAGACCGCATACGTAATTTTGTAATTGTTGCTCATATTGATCACGGAAAGTCCACGTTGGCTGATCGTTTCTTGGAGGTGACCGCCACCGTTGAAGACAGGAAGATGAAACCTCAACTTTTAGATCAGATGGATCTGGAGCGTGAGCGGGGCATTACTATTAAAATGCAGCCGGTTCGCATGCTCTATACCCTCCATGAAGTTCCGTATACTCTTAATTTAATAGATACACCCGGACATATAGATTTTTCGTATGAAGTATCGCGCGCGCTTGCCGCAGTGGAAGGTGCCATTTTGTTGGTGGATGCAACGCAGGGTGTGCAGGCGCAAACGCTTACCAATCTTTATATTGCTATGGATCAGAATCTTACGATCATTCCCGTTTTGAACAAAATAGATATGAAGGAGGCGAACATAAAAGAATCGGAAGATGAGCTTATACAGCTTTTAGGGGTTGAGCGGGAAGATATTATGAAAGTTTCGGGAAAAACCGGAGAGGGTGTAAAAGATCTGCTGGAAGAGGTTATAAAAAAAGTTCCACCGCCTGCGGTTTCCGGAAATACTTCCCTGACACGCGCCCTTATATTCGACTCGGCATACGAAAGTCATAAGGGAATTATTGCATTTGTGCGTGTTATGGAGGGGTGTATTGCGCGCGGAGATAAGGCTCATTTTCTCGCAACGGATGCTTCGGCGGACGTAAAAGAAGTAGGAATTCTTCTTCCGGAACACACATCCTCCCATTCCTTGGAAGAGGGTGAGATCGGGTATATTGTAACAGGAATTAAAAATCCGTCCGATGTGCGTATCGGAGACACTGTCTCGGTACAGCATACGAAGCAGATAATGAAGGTAGAACAGCTTCCCGGCTATCGGGAATCGCGTCCGATGATTTGGGCAAGTTTTTACCCCGAATCTCAAGATGACTTTGATATGCTGGAAGAGGCACTGGGTCGTTTGCAGTTAAATGATGCCGCGCTTACATTTGAAACGGAATCATCTTCCAGTATGGGACGCAGTTTTAAATGCGGATTTCTCGGTATGCTTCATTTAGAGATAGTAACGGAACGCTTAAAAAGGGAATTTAATGTTCCCGTTATAACAACAAGTCCATCGGTGGCATATGAAGTAACGCGAAATGACGGCAGTACGGAAATTATTTCTTCTCCGGTAAAGTTTCCACCCAAGGATCAAATTATGCATGTACGTGAACCATGGTTCTCCGTGGATATTATTGTTCCGGAAGCATATCTTGGTAATATTTTAAAACTTATTGATGCTCACGAAGGATCAGTCCTTTCCACCAAGCCGTTCGGACAGGGAGAGAATAGCGGGGATTCAGGACGGCTTATAGTGGCATCGGAAATACCGCTTCGGGAAATTGTTTCGGATTTTTTTGATACGCTAAAAAGCGTAAGTTCTGGATATGCCTCCATGCATTACGAAGATGCCGGCATGCGTCCGGCGGATGTGGAGCGCATGGATATTCATGTAGCGGGTGACAGTGTTCCGGCGCTCTCGCGTATTCTTTCCCGAAAAAAAGCTCCATATGCGGCCCGTGAAGCCGTGAAGTCATTAAAAGAAATACTGCCCCGCCAGTTGTTTCAGGTAAAAGTCCAAGCTCTTCTGGAGGGACGCATTATAGCATCGGAAACAATATCCGCCCTCAAAAAAGACGTTACCGGCTATCTTTACGGAGGGGATAGGACACGCAAAATGAAGCTTTGGAAAAAACAGAAGGAGGGAAAGAAGAAATTAAAGGAGATGGGACGAGTTACCATTCCTCCGGAAGTTTATCTTAAAATGATGAAAAAATAACCACTATCCGAAATATTCGGAAGCGAGATTTCCGCCGTCCACTCGAAGCCGGAGAATATCGAGAGGTTTTTCCTTTTATGGTATCCTGGTATTAGCCAAGTTATCAGAAAAAAAGAGAAGGACCGAAAGAGAAAATAATCATGCTAAGAGCAATGAGGATACTAAAGATAACCCACATGCTCTTAAGAACTTGTTTTGATTTTCGTGACCGCATATATACAAGTATAAAGAATTAGAAAACAATAAGGAAGTCATGAGAAATTTTCAAGAAAAACGACAATGGCGCGACATTTTATCTTCCCGGTTTATTATTATACCGCTCTTTTTACTTCTTATTATTGGAGGCGTTTCCAGTTTTCGCGCCCTTATGCAGGGATGGGAAGCTCAAAGTGCACGTAAAGAAACGGAAGTGCGCATTCAGGAGCTTGAAGAAGAGCGGCGCCAGCTATCATCCGAACTGGAAGAGTTTAAGAGCGGGCGCGCTATAGAGCGCGAAGCACGGCAAAAATTGAATTTACGTAAACCTGGTGAAGAAGTCATTATTATTGTAGATGGCGAAGATAAGGAAGATAGTCCTGTTTTGGAGAAAAAGGGAATCGGCGCCCGTGTGGCCGATTTTTTCAGGCAGTGGAGAGAATAAGAAGTTTTTGCTATGCTGTAATTATTATTATGAATACTTATATTATATGAAACGATCCGCTGGTGTTATTCTTGTTATTGTGGCCATTTTTGGTCTGGGGCTATTTTTTACGGGACTCTATCCGGTGGCACGCATAAACGAGGATATTGTTCTGCGTCGTACGTTTAGTGAACGCGCAAAAGCGCTTATACAGTTTGAAAACAGAACGCGCTCACGCATAAACGGAGCAGAACTTACGGAGGATGAACAGCGGGAATTGGAGCGTGTTGTTCTTGAAAATCTTATTATAAACACGGTTCTCACGCAATACATTAGACATAATTTTACCGAAACAGATCTTTTTATTGAAGCGGAACTGCGAGTGGAAGAAGCGCTTTCATCGGCCGATGCCGATGTATTACCGCGTGCTACAAGCGAGCTGTATGGATGGAGTGTTGATGAGTTTAAAAAGAATGTACTTTTTCCACAGGCGCTCATGACCGTTCTTGAAGAGCGGGTTTCTGTGGATAATTCCAATTTTAAGGAATTTGTACGGGAACAGCTTGTGTATAGTGACGTTTCCCTTTATCTTATTCCGTGGAAATGGCAAAACGGCGAGGTGGTGGAAAGATAAATTCGCAAGAAACCATACATTATATGGGTGGTACGCATATTCACGGAATAGGCGGACACCGTTTAGTAACGGAGTGTAATCGTGCGTAATATAAGCGCTACCGGCGAGTGTGGTATAACGGCATTACGTAAGCTTCCCAAGCTTGAAACGAGGGTTCGACTCCCTTCACTCGCTCATTCGGTTATACTCCCCGCAAGAAACCTGCCGGTGCGTTAATGAAAAAAGGACGTTACGGTTCCAATAATAATCGCTTTTCGAAGCTTCCACGTTCTTCAATTATTTTGTTTTTCACCGCATTAACATCTTCCTGTGAAAACCCTTTTATGCTTCGCATAATATCGGTAATTTCGTAGAGGTATGCAAGTCGTGTTTTAATAAATTCCGCATTATCCGGCTCCTCCGTCATTTCTTGTATTTCTTCAATAAGTTTTCGTCGAAGCCACTCAAAGTATTCTGTATCATCTTCCAGAACGCGTGTTTTAAGTTTCGTGCCTTCGGCCGCAAATTTTTCGGGCATCTTGTCCCGAATCAGTTTTTTAAATATTTTCATACAGATAGTATACTATACTCTGTACTTTTTATGCCACCGTTTTTTTGTCATTGAAAAACATGAATTACCATGCTATTTTTGTACATACGTCATGCCACCTTAGCTCAGCTGGTAGAGCGGTTCCTTCGTAAGGAAATGGTCCGCGGTTCGAATCCGCGAGGTGGCTCCATGAACGATCTAAAAGAACGTCTTGTGCAGATAATGGAATCCGTTTCCCACTGGCAGGCGGGAAATATTGACATTGCAGGAAAAAAGGAAGAAATCATTCGATTAGAGCACGAGGCAACTCTGCCGGCATTCTGGGATAATTCAGAGCATGCGGCCGAGGTGACAACTCGCATGGCTGACCTAAAGGAAGAAATAGAAATATGGGACGCATTATTCGGCGAAGCAAAAGAACTGGAAGAACTATTGGCGGTTGCCGGTGCGGATGAATCCCTGTATGAGGAACTTACGGAAAAAATAACGGTTCTTGAAAAAAAATTAAAGGATGCCGAAATGACCCTTTTATTTGCAGGAACATATGCCCGCAAGGGTGCTACCGTATCTATCTATGCGGGTGCGGGCGGACAGGATGCGGAAGATTGGGTGCGTCTTCTTCTTCGAATGTATCAAAAGTATGCAGAAGATAACGGATGGTCCGTAACGGAACTGCATCGGCATGAAAATGAAATGGGCGGTATTAAAAACATAACGTTTGAAATTGCGGGGAAAAACGCATACGGATATTTAAAAGGAGAGCAGGGCGTACATCGTTTGGTGCGTATTTCTCCGTTTAATGCCGATAAAAAACGACATACGTCATTTGCGTATGTAGAGATATTCCCCGACATTGATGATGCGCCTGATGTTCATATAAACGAGGATGACATCGAATACGACTTTACACGTTCCGGCGGCAAGGGCGGACAAAACGTTAACAAGCGCGAAACGGCCGTGCGGCTTACGCATAAGCCGACCGGCATTGCGGTGCGCGTGGAAACACAGCGTTCACAGGGACAAAACAAAGAACGCGCACTCAAACTTCTTCGGGCAAAACTGTATCAGTTGCGGGAAGCATCACATAAAAAAACAATAGAAGAATTAAAAGGCGCAAAAATAGCTATAGAATGGGGGAGTCAAATTCGTTCGTATGTATTTCATCCGTATCAGATGGTAAAGGATCATCGCACGGGCGTGGAGACGTCCCAAGTTGATGATGTCCTTGAGGGAGGGCTGGATGATTTCATTGCGGCGGAAATTCGGTTATAATAGAAATCACATATGATATTTTTTGATAACGTATCACGGATCTATTCAGGAAATGCGATAGCGCTCGAAGGAGTAACTCTCACCATCGAGCCGGAAGAGTTTGTTTCTATCGTGGGACAGTCAGGAGCGGGAAAGAGTACGCTTCTTCGTCTCTTACTCGCAGAAGAGAGTCCTTCTTCGGGAAAAGTTTTTTTTGATTCTCTGGCATTAGATGAGCTAAGCCAAAAACAGCTCACGCCCATACGCCGTCGCATTGGTACGGTGTTTCAGGATTTTCGTCTGCTACCGCATAAGACCGCATATGAAAACATTGCCTTTGCAATGGAGGCGGCCGGTCAGCCGGATGATGCAATTCATTCCGATGTTCCGCAGGTACTGGAACTTGTGGGTCTTCTCGATAAAGTGGAAAACTTTCCGCATGAGCTTTCCGGGGGAGAAAAACAGCGCGTTGCTATAGCGCGCGCCATTATAAACCGGCCGGATGTGGTTATCGCAGACGAGCCCACGGGAAATCTTGATCCGCTTAATACTTGGGAAATAATTAAACTGCTTGCAAAAATAAACGAGTTGGGAACAATCGTTCTTTTAGCCACGCATAATCGTGATATTATTAACGCATTAGGAAAACGGGTCATCACGCTTGAAAAAGGGCATGTCGTTCGGGATGAAAAAAGAGGCCGTTACGTACTTAAATAACGCATACTATGTTTATAACAATCAAGCGCATCACCAAAGGAGGTATTATAAATTTTTGGCGCAATGGCTGGATATCATTTGCCACCGTTTTGGTTATGGTCATAACTCTTTTTGTAGTGGGAGGTCTTTTTTTGGGGAGTGTTGTTCTTTCATCGGTACTTGATTCTCTGGAGGATAAAGTTGATATCACAGTATATTTTGCCCAGGAAGCGCCGGAGGGGGATGTTGTTGCTGTGCGGGATGCACTTCTTACGCTTGGCGAAGTAGAGGACGCGCAGTATATTTCCCGCGAGGAAGCATTATTAAGTTTCCAGGAACGGCACAAGGAAAATACTCTTATTACGCAGTCGCTTGCCGAACTGGGTGAAAACCCCCTCGGTGCCAGTATAACCATTCGTGCCACCGATCCGTCGCATTATGAGGCAATTAGTAATTTTCTGGAGGCGAATGTTCTCTCTAGTATTCTCGATAAAGTAAACTTCCGGCAAAACGAGCTTGTTATCAATCGGCTTACTAATATTCTTGATGTATCGCGTCGCGTAGGCATTGGTGCCGGGATTATTCTGGGATTTGTCGCGTTTATCGTTGCGTTTAATACCATACGCATGGCAATTTACACGAGCCGCGAAGAAATAAAAGTAATGAAGCTTGTGGGTGCTTCTAATTGGTACACGCGCGGTCCGTTTTTAGTAGAAGGCTTTCTCCACGGTCTCTTTGCGAGCATTATTACGATACTGGTATTTTTCCCCATTACGTTCTGGGTGGGACCGCGCGCGGAAGCGTTTTTCGGCGGTCCTGATTTGTTCATATACTACACAACCCATATCATACAATTATTCCTCCTCCTTTTCTTTGTGGGCATTATGATAGGCATCCTCTCAAGTTCCTTTGCCATTCGCCGGTATTTACGGGCGTAAAACGGAGAGCCTCGATCTACACTTGCTTTTTTTATGCGCTTTTGATACCCTTAAAAAAGATCCTCTCTTTACCTGCCGTAAGCGGACAGGGTCATAAGCAATTCTCTCCTCCTGAATTAAGCTGGCCTTGTCCGCTCCCTCTTCATTTTTCTCTGCCCTTCGGGGCTTTTCTTTTTGGTTGATTAATCATCTTTCATACGTTACATTATGAGTACCTATTGCCGGATAGTGAAATGGTATCACGATTGGTTCTGGTCCAATTATTCTAGGTTCGAGTCCTAGTCCGGCAGCCAGTTCGTGCGTAGTGTTTATGCTCAAGGAGCGTAGCGATCTCGTGCGCTCAAGGTGCGTTGTAGGCAACTTGTTATAAAAATATGGCGGTTGCGATAAAATAAAACTATGAATAAAAAAACTAACATTCTGTGCATCCATGGAGGGATGACGTTTAAAAATAAGAAAGATTATCTAAGTTTCTTAAGGAATAGGAAGATATCGATTGATAAGAAGGTAAAGTGGTCGGGCAAGTATTTAGATGAGAAGCTAGGGCGAAATTTCCAGATCATTAGGCCAAGGATGCCGTTACAAGACAATGCTATGTACGAAGATTGGAAAATTCACTTTGAAAGACACCTTCCATTTTTGAAAGGGAAATTTATTCTCATTGGAGAATCACTCGGTGGTGTCTTCTTGGCTAAATGGCTATCAGAAAATAAATTACCTAAGAAAGCAGTTTCTGCATTCTTAGTATGTCCTCCTTTTGATAATGATCTGATTGGAGAAGATTTAGTTGGAGGTTTTAATCTATCTAAAGACCTGTCTAAACTCACTCACAACGCTAAAAATATTTATCTGATGTTCTCAAAGGATGATGATTGTGTCCCTGTGTCTCATGCTGATAAATATAGCAAGAAGCTACCCGATGCGAATATCATTATTTACAAAAGCAAGAACGGACACTTCAATATCTCCAGCTTTCCTGAAATTGTGAGATATATAAAGGATGACGTTCGTAAAAGGTAAGGTGTCTTGCCCGAGTGTTTGTTAACGTGCTCGAAGAGCGTCGAATTGGTAAAATAAAATAGTTGAAAATAACCTTGCGGGGCTTGATCGACCACGGTTCTAGCTCGACTCGGCCAGCCCAAATTTTGCCCAAATCTTCGATTTGGATGCAAAACTTTAGGGCACTGGAGCTCCACAGAGCTTAGCGCATACATTATAAAGAAACGCAGCGACTATACGATTTTGTTTACTTATAACCGAAAGGAGTTAGAAAACAAGAAGTGCCCTCGTGGTAAAAACTTCAGGTGCCAAAGCCCGCGCACGGGCGTGGTACATACCTGTCAAATCTTCGATTTGGATGCAAAACTTTAGGGCACTGGAGCTCCACAGAGCTTAGTGCATACATTAGGGTGCCAAAGCCCGTCGCGGCATACCTGTTGAGTGCAGTATCCAGAAAGAAAAACCCACCCGCGAGGGTGGTTTTTCTTTCTTCCAAAATCAGCTATAATTTTAATTAATGAAAACTGTTTCGCCGATTTCAAAGTACCTCCTTCTATTCGCTGTTCTGGCGTTCTTTCTTGTCAGTTTTTTTGGGTTGGGACATACAAACATGGCAACAGGTCCGGATGGACAAATGTCCTCAAGTAACTGCTTCATGCCCGGCATGACGGCATCGCTCTGTCAAATGAATCCATTTGAGCATATCGCCACGTGGCAGAGTATGTTCACTGCGATACCGAGTCAGAGTGATTTTGTCTTGCTTCTTTTTGCTTTACTCGCGCTTAGTGCTTTTTTCATTCGGTCATATCAGAGTATGGCCCCACCTCAAGCACTCGTCTTGTTACAACCAGTATTTGCATACTACAAACGGCGCATGCCAATAATGCATTCACTTCAAGAAGCATTCTCAAACGGCATTCTCCACCCAAAGATTTTCTAAATACAGCTGCTCTCGTTAGCAAAAAGCAAAGCGGTTTTTTGCCGTTTATTAATCCTTAATCATACTCAATTAATTATGGAAGAATCATCAAAAACAAATATATTATCAATCCCCATAGCAATTGTCATTGCCGGAGTACTCATTGCCGGAGCTGTTTACATGGGCACTAGTAATAAGGCGGGCATTGCAGAAAACCGGCAGCCGCAAGTTGCTGAACAACAGCAATCAGGAAATCTCGATCAGATGGCTCCCATTACAAGCGAGGACCATATTCGCGGCAATCCGAATGCCCAAGTTATAATCGTCGAGTATTCCGATTACGAATGCCCGTTCTGTAAAGGATTCCATTTGACTATGCAGAGAATTGTTGATGAGTATGGCGACAAAGTTGCATGGGTCTATCGGCACTTTCCGCTCGATTCCATTCACTCAAAAGCGCGCTCGGAAGCGTTGGCGGCAGAGTGTGCCGCAGAGCTTGGCGGTAACGATGCTTTCTGGAAGTTTACTGATCGCTTCTTCGAGCTGACGCCGTCAAATAATCAAACAGACACGGCTACCGTACTGCCGCAAATCGCGCGTGAGATTGGACTTAACGAACCACAGTTTGCTTCATGTCTCACAAGTGGAAGGTACGATGACCACATTCAAGCAAATCTCGATAACGGTATTGCAACCGGCGGAAACGGTACTCCATGGAGTATTGTTGTTACAAAGAGTGGTAAAAAATACCCGCTCTCGGGCGCACAGCCGTACGCATCAGTGAAGCAGTTCATTGATCTTGCGCTCCAAGAGAAATAACTATGAGCACCCATCTGCACAACATCAAACAAGCGTTTACGGAGGTGTTCGCACATACTTCCTACATCGCGCTCGCAAGCGTACTTACGCTTTTTGCGTTTGTGTTTGCAGTGTGGTTCCCGAATCTCGGACTCATCATTGACGTATTCACCACTTCAAGTGCTCCGATAGTAGCAAAACTTAAACTCATAATGAGCTTACTTGGCGGTATCGGTACCAACTTTAGTGTGCTTTCTGCAGGATACACAATTGCTATTGCCATTCTCTTCGGAATACTTGTCGCGATGATTGTCTATCTTATAAGGAAGAGACAAGCACAACTTGGAGGTGGCACTCTTGCTACGGGACTTGGTGGCGTGTTCAGTGGCATCCTTGGTGTTGGATGTGCAGCTTGTGGATCCTTCCTCCTCATGACAATACTTGCTTCATTCGGAGCGACGGGTGCAATAGCGCTTCTACCACTCAAAGGAGGAGAGTTCGGTGTTGTGAGTGTCGGATTACTTGTTATATCACTTGCGATCACCGCCAGGAAAATTACTGAACCATTAACATGCGAATCATAACTATGAACAAACAAACGATATTCGCTGGAACCATAGTTTTCTTGTTTATCGCGGGGGTATTCATTCTCGGAGATTCTCCTAGCGGACAAGACGAACATGGCATCAGCGGGGTTACGAAAACAGCACTTGCCGCGAAGTTCGAGGATTTATCACAAAACGGCAACTCATCTTGTTCGGGAGGATTCAAGGAATCCATAGCCGCCATGCCGTCCGAGGCACATCTCAAAGGGTCGTGCTGTTCGCCCATGAGCCTGCATCGCTACTCCGAACAAGTGGAAGGCCTGGAAAAATTCAAATCAGTTCCGGGGCAAGACATCAATCTCATTCCGAACAATCCATACGACATTGAAGTAGGACTCGCCCAAGAGTTCATCGGCTACTACGACCTCATCCTGACGCCGGAAGAACAAGCGGCATACGACTACGCGATGCTGAACTCAAACGAAAGAGGTCCGTGCTGTTGCCAATGTTGGCGCTGGTATGTGTACGGAGGCTTGGGTAAGTACCTTATTCAAAATCACGGCTTTACTGGCGAGCAGTTGACTGAACTCTGGAATCTCTCTGACGGCTGCGGTGGAGATAGTGAGCATCGCCACTAATACAAACTAAACAACCATTATGAAAAATATACTTATCATCAGCGGTATCGCCATACTGCTTCTTGCCGGAGGGGTATGGTGGTCAAAGTCGCTCCAATCAAGCGATCCAAATGTTATCTCAACACGTGGCGTGCACTGGCATCCAGAACTGACCATCTACGTGAACGGCGAGAAGCAAGATATTCCCCCAAACATCGGCATAGGGACGCAGTATGCATCCATGCCGACCTTCGACCAAAGCATGCGCATGACCGCTATGCACACGCACGAACCGGACGGTATCATCCATCTTGAGTTTCCCGGTCGTGTGACGCTAGAAGACACGACACTCGGCAACTTCTTCGCTATATGGGGCAAGGACATGATGAAGGACTTCGGAACACTCACAAGCATGACCGTGAACGGAAAAGAAGCAAACGAGTTCGAGGCGTATGAAATGAAGGATGGTGATAAAATTGAGTTGAGGTACGAATAAATCCATGATCAAGATTCTTAATGAAAACAACGCAACGTTCTATTAGTGTGAAATCTGCGTCTATCGGTACAAAGAAAAAGAGTGGACGGAGAAATGCGAAGTGTGGCTTAAAGAGCACCACAGCTGCAATCTTGATATAACTTCTCACGCTTAAGAAAATAAATAATTTACACTCAACAAAAAAACCACCCTCGCATGTGGTTTTTTTGTTGATGATTTTCTTATGCCATCGTCACCATCTTTTCTGTTTTCATGCCGAGCTATGTATGTGGCAGTGCCGCTCTCAACTCAAATCATAAATACAGTATAATGTTCCTCTATCCTTTTTATGGAGGTAATATGGTATACAGTATTATATGAGAAAGACATTTTCAATTATTATCATCATACTAGTCGTTGCCGGTTTTGGCGTAGCGTGGAAGGTTACGAAAAAAGAGGCGGCGATACCTGATTCGATCGTAACAAATTTTGAAGAATGTGTGGCGGCGGGTAATTTGGTTATGGAGTCATATCCCCGCAGGTGCCGGAATGCAGGAGAAACATACACCGAACATATAGGTAACGAGCTTGAAAAAGCGGATCTCATCCGTATTAATTCGCCGCGCCCCAATCAGAGTATTGAAAGCCCTCTTACCATTATAGGAGAAGCACGGGGCAGTTGGTTTTTTGAAGCAAGTTTTCCTGTATTTCTTACCGACTGGGATGGTCGCATAATTGCCCAAGGAATTGCCACGGCCGAGGGAGAGTGGATGACAACGGACTTCGTACCGTTTAAGGCCGTACTTGTGTTTACGGTGGATGAGAATGTCTACAGCACCAGAGGAACTCTTATTCTTCAAAAGGACAATCCTTCCGGACTACCCGAGCATGATGATGCACTTGAAATTCCGGTAGTGTTTGTAAAATAATAAATATCTCACGGTTGGGTGACGGGTTTGTATATCGTCTACTCGTAAGATGTTAACCTATACATATATGAAAAAAATAATCTTATTCTTTGTTTTAGCAGGAATAGTTTTTGGCGGATGGTATGTTTATACGCATATAGCAAGTCCGGAGACTGTAATGAGTGTTTCGGATCCTCTTAACGCAACCTACGTTATTGCCGGAGAATCATTTACGTTAGTTGATGGATTGGCGGAAAAGGAGATTGCGCCCGGATCCGCTTCAAAGAAAGTAGTGCGGTATTTTGGCAATGAGCTTTATAAAGATCTCAATGATGATGGCAGGGAAGATGTTGTTTTTCTGCTTACGCAAGAAACAGGAGGTTCGGGCGTATTCTTTTATGCAGTTGCGGCACTTAATATGGAAACCGGTTATGTTGGATCGGAAGGGATATTTCTGGGCGACCGTATTGCCCCACAAACAACCGAACCGGGTACCGGAAAAATTGTGATTATTAATTATGCGGATCGTGCGCCCGGTGAAGCATTTGCCGTTCAACCGTCTTATGCCAAAAGTTTATATATACTGCTTGATCCGAACACCATGCAGTTTGGCGAGGTTGTTCAGCAATTCGAAGGTGAAGCCGATCCGTCCCGTATGACGCTTGATATGAATGTATGGACATGGATTAAGACGGTCTATAATAATGACACGGAGTTGGTACCGCGTAATCCAGAAGCGTTTACCATCAGTTTTGCAAACGGCGAGTTTTCTGCCACAACGGATTGCAACGCCATGATTGGACAGTATAAAGTCGAAGGCGATACAATCACATTTGGGGACATTGCTTCGACAAAAAAGTTTTGTGAAGAATCTCAAGAGCAGGAATTTGCTTCCATGCTTAGGGATACGGGATCGTTTTTCTTTACAAGCAAGGGCGAACTTATCTTTAATCTCGTTTTTGACGGTGGTTCCGTTTTGTTTCGGTAAGATATCTTGCAATCTTTTTTGTCGATCCGATTGTCGGCACGGCACTACAATTACCGGACATCTCCCTTTAATGAAGAAGATGTATTATCGGGTATAAGCTAACCTAGTAACAATATGAAAGGATATATCATTAACATTGAAAAATCTACAAAAGATAATACCGATTATCGGCGAGTTTTATATACGGCAAAACACAGTCAGCTTGTTATTATGAATATACGCCCGGGCGAGGAAATCGAGGAGGAAGTGCATGATCTTGATCAGTTTATACGCTTTGAGGCGGGGGAAGGTGTGGTGATACTCGACGGCGTTGAGCATAATGTAAAAGCGGATGATGCCGTTATAATTCCGGAAGGCACGCGTCATACAGTTGTAAATACGGGTTCTGTTGACCTTAAGCTTTATACAGTATATTCTCCTCCGGAACACAAGGATAGTGTTCTGCAGAAAACGAAAGCAGATGAGCATGAAGAACATTTTGATGGCGTAACAACAGAATAGGGCTGTTATTGGCAAACGGTAATGCGTAAGAGGGAGGTTGTTTCTGAATGCTACCGCTTCCGATGGTGAATCAGCATCCAATTTTTTGCGAAATATACGAAGCATACGCCGGCGGAGAGAATCAGCAAATAGGTAAGCATGATTACCGTATATGAATACGGAACGTCTCGGAGAGTCCCCAATATAATGGCAAATGTCCACGAAACAGCCGAAACAACGCCGCTTGAGAGAAGAAATACGCGATGTCGAATAAATTCATCAGAAGAAGGAAGATGATGGTTTAAGTGCCGAAATAAGCGGGGCAAATGGCTTTTATGGAATATAACGCCGTTTATGACGATAAGAAGAACGATAGTCATTTTAGAGAGAAACTTGGAAGAAGAAAGATACATTTCCATATCAAGAAAAAATAGACCGGCACCGGAAAGGATAAGAAAGATGAGCCCGATAATAACCATGGAACTTCCCAGGGTAAGAAACCCCAGTTCCGTTTTTGATATGCGTTCATCACGCACGGATTTAAAAAACATGGCATCCGACGTAAAAGCGCCTCCCGCGCCGATAGCAACGCCGAACAAATGAGTAATAAGGAATACTGTTTTTAGATCAATAAAATCGAACATAAATCTATAATAAACAGGGTGCGGCGGTTTGGAAAGGCATGATTATTTGATTTTATTCGGCATGCGAGGGAGTATTAAGGATATGAAACAGACAGGATTTTTTTATATTCTTATTTTCGTATCACTCGCTCTGCATGTAGTATGGGAATCGTTGCATGTGGAATTGTATACTGGCTACGAACATATAACCGGACTGCCTATCGTATTGTACGCGTCCTTAGGAGACGTACTATACACCTTTCTTGCGCTTGGCGTGGTGGCACTGTTTAGGGATTTGCCGCGGGCGCTTTTTTCGATGCACCCGCGCGATTATATCGGCCTTGCCGTTCTCGGATTTTTCATAAGTGTTTTTGTGGAATATAAGGCGTTTTTCTTCATGCGGTGGGAGTATACGGACGCCATGCCGATTATTCCTTTTTTGGGAATAGGGCTTTCACCGGTTCTCCAAATGACAATTCTCCTCCCGCTTTCGGTGTGGATTTCTTGGTACATATATGGCCTATGCATAAAAAGATTACCCACTTGATTATAGGTTGGTTTTTGTTTGTAATTTCTATATGTTTTAGGTGGTTGCTATGTTTAAGGGGATGTGGTTATGAGGGATGAAAGGGGTACTGGAAGATATCTTTTTCCTCCTGTATACTGGCTTCATAAACAGTAGCTGTCATACATGAACCATATCGACAAAGAAGATTTTGACGAATCAGTGTCTCCCGGAGACGATTTTTTTCAGTATGTAAACGGCGGATGGTTGGAGAGTACAGAAATACCTCCCGCGGAAAGTACATGGGGTACGTTTTATATTCTTCGCGACCAGAGCAATGCTCAACTAAGAGAGATTGCGGAAGATTTGCTGGAGGATAACAATAGGGAAAAGGGGAGTAATGAGCAAAAAATCCGTGATTTTTATAAAACGGGAATGGATATGAGTACGCGAAATGAGCATGGTATAAAAGCCATTCAAGAAGAGCTGTATAGAACGAATGTTGATACGAAAGAAGATGTTATTCAGACACTCGCCCGTTTCCATACTCTGGGTATCGGTGCTTTGTGGATGCCCTATATAGAATCGGATGATAAAAATGTGGATGTTATGATTTTTCGCCTGCATCAGGCGGGTATCGGACTTCCGGACAGAGAGTACTATCTTGCAAAAGACAGTGAGCGGGAACAAATTCGGCAGAAGTATGTATCTCACATAGTGCGCATATTTTTGCTTATTGGTAAAAATGAAGAAGAAGCCCGAAAGGGCGCGGATAGTGTTTATGCTATTGAGCATGCGCTTGCTGAAGTATCCATGACGCGTACCAAGCTTCGGGATATAGCGGCACAGCACAATAAAATGACGCGTGAGAATCTTGCAATATCGTATCCCGCTATTCCGTGGGCGGCATATTTTTCTGCCGTTAATCTTCCGGATACGGAGCAGGAAATTATTGTAGATCAGCCGGAATTTTTCACAGCGATAGAAAAACTATTACAAACGCTATCATTCGAAGACTGGCGTTTATATCTTACGTGGTGTCTTGTTCACGCCGCCGCTCCTTTTTTAAGTGAAGAATTCATTAATGAAAACTTTGCATTTTACGGACGTGTGCTTGGTGGTGCAAAAGAGTTGCGTCCGCTCTGGAAACGCGTAATTACGGTGCTTGATGGCGTATTGGGAGAATGTATTGGTCAGGAGTATGTAAAACGTTATTTCAGCAAAACAGCAAAGGAGCGTATTAATGAATTGGTTGATAATCTCATTCTTGCCTATGAGGATCGTATTAAAAATCTTTCATGGATGGGTGAAGAAACAAAACAAAAAGCGATTGAAAAATTACACGCTATTGAAAGAAAATTGGGCTATCCTGATACATGGCGGGATTATTCTGCGCTTTCCATAGGAAGCGATTCATATATAAAAAACTATTTTCGGGCAATGGTGTTTGAATGGAATCGGATGATTGCCAAATTAGGCCGTCCGGTGGATCGTACGGAATGGCATATATCTCCGGCAACCGTTAATGCTTATTACAACCCGCTCTACAATGAGATTTTGTTTCCTGCCGCCATCTTACAGCCCCCGTTTTTTCATGAGCGCGCTGATGATGCTCTTAACTATGGCGCAATTGGTTCGGTAATCGGACACGAACTCACACATGGATTCGATGATCAAGGAAGTCAATTTGACGCAAAAGGAAATCGAAAGAACTGGTGGAATGAGGAGGATAAGAGAAAGTTTGAAGAAAAAGCCGGCATGTTGGTCGAGCAATATAATGCGTACGAAGTACTCCCGGGAAAATATATAAACGGCGAACTTACATTAGGGGAAAATATTGCCGATTTAGGCGGTCTTACCATTGCTTATGATGCGTTTCAAAAATCACAGAAAGGAAGGGAATTTCTTCAGATAGATGACATGACACCAGATGCACGGTTTTTTGCCAGTTTTGCCATTGGAGAGCGCGGTAAGATGCGCGATGAGCTTGCGGCACAGATGCTTATTGTCGATCCGCACTCACCGGCGAAAGCGCGGGTAAATAATATTGTTTCCAATATGGATGAATTTTATAATGTTTTTCGTGTTACGGAGCAAGATAAACTTTATCGTTTACCGGAAAAACGGGCAAAAATTTGGTAAGGCATTATTACATTTTTGGTTTTTTTATCACCTGGACAACTTTTCCGTTTATAAGAAAATTGTCATCGGGATGAATATAGATGGGAGGGAAGTCTTTTGTGGAATCGGAAACAAGAACAATCTGTTTATTTTCCGCGTCCCAATAATAGCGTTTGATATTTGCGGTATCATCGATTATGGAAAGCACAACATCACCATTCTGGGGGACGATGGCATCCGGATCTATAATAAGATAATCTCCGTCCTCAATATTTTTTTCGGCAATAGAAGCCTTGTTCATGGAAGGACCACTCGCCTTAATGGCAAAGATGTTTTTTTTGCGGCCCAAAATTGCAGAAGATATTTTTAAATATCCCTCAATATTTTCGTCTGCAAATATTGTTGCGGGACCGCAGTTGGCGGCTCCCACAATAGGTACAGAAACAAGAGGAGAGTTATGAATACGTCCGCGGGATACTTTCTCGATGGACTTTTTGTGCGTATCTATTTTAAGGAGACCTTTTTTCTCTAGCTGGGATAAATGATGTTTTACTTTTTGGGGATACTTTTCGCCAATATGAGATCCAATTTCTCGAAGCGTCATACCGCTAATATTTTTTTCATTTACAAGAGTAAGAATTTTTTCTTGAAGAATATGCATGGCATACAGGTTAATAAATAAGTAAAAGTCATAACAATACTTGTAGAATACGCCGAAGAGGGTGGTATGTCAAAAAGTTATCCACATCTTTAGAAAACTAGAATTGTTGACAAGCTGTACGGATAGAAACTATCATAAGAATATTATTAAATAAAAAGGCAAGGGATGTGTTGATGTACAGCATTTTATAGATTATGTACTGCTAATGCATACCGTCTTTCAAACACCATGAATAAAATTACATCGGTGCGACTCGTTAAAGGAGAATTAAAAAAGGTCAATCAAATTATCGATTACAAAATTCTTCACGGATTTTCTTACCATAAAGAGGCGCAGTATCATAAGTCGCTCTTGAATCGCCTGAATAGTCTTACGCGCCATGGGTGGATGGGAAATCCGTTTACAAGCTTTACATAACATCATATGGATACGGCACTTTATTCTATGCAAGAAACATGTGAGATTCTCGGACGAGTTTATTCAACACCGGAAAAAATAGCAAAGATACATAAAAATTACAAAAATAAAAAGGGGAATTATGAAAATAACACTTTGCGGATCATTAGGCGTAATGGACACTATTATGGCCATAGGGAAGGAGCTCAAACAATATGGCCACACCGTTTTCTTTCCCACCCAAGATAATAGGCAGGAAAATAACAGCGTGCAGAGAAAAACTTATATAAGTAAGCATATGAATAAAATAAAAAACTCTGATGCAATCTTTGTGGCGAATGTTGCAAAAAATGGTGAAAAGAATTACATTGGCGCACATACATTTATGGAAATGGGATACGCACATTATTTGGGAAAGAAAATATTCACCCTCAACGATCTTCCCGATCAGTCATATATAAAGGATGAGATTATGGTAATGAATAGCATGACTGTAGGAGGTGATTTTTCAAAACTTGTATAAAATTAGTATCGCATGAATATAAAAAAGAACGGTATAACAAACGCAAATTCACATACACGTCGTTGTGCGTGGATAAAAGGAGACACCCTTATGACAGCATATCATGATGCTGAATGGGGTGTTTCTTTACATGATGATAAAAAATTATTTGAATTTCTTATCCTCGAATCTTTTCAGGCAGGATTAAGCTGGAAAACCATTTTATATAAACGAGATAATTTTAGAAAAGCATTTGATAATTTTGATATTAAAAAAATTTCATTGTATGACGATAGAAAAATACATACGCTTCTTAATGACCGCGGGATTATTCGTAATCGTCTGAAAATATGCGCCGCAATAAAAAATGCCCGTTTAATTATTAATATAAAAGAAACATACGGTAGTTTTGATGCGTATATATGGAACTGTGTTCCGGGACTTCCACTGCAGAATGCATGGAAGCATGTAAGTAATATTCCTGCGCGCACAAAAGAATCCGATTTTATGAGTATATGTTTAAAAAAGTATGGATTTCAGTTTATTGGCTCGACCACGTGTTATGCTTTTATGCAGGCAATCGGAATGGTAAATGATCATACAATTGACTGTTTTAGGTATAAAGAGGTATGCGAGTCACGTTCTGTGTCTAATAAATAAGGATATATGTATTTGTGTATCGTTATTTGGTATCATGATGGTGTAGATGTGGCGGGGTATATTATTAGAAATTAGAAGATTATTATGGATGCAAAAAAGAAAATTCTCCTTATTGACGATGACATGGCAATGGGGAAAACACTCAGTGATTATCTGGGGAAAATAGGATACGAGGTACATTCGGCACTTGACGGGGAAAAGGGTTTTGCAGAGGCAAAGGATTGGATGCCGGATATTATTCTTCTCGATATGATCATGCCTGTTATGAATGGCATGGAGACGTTAAAAGCGTTACGGGAAGATCCGCAAACAGAGAAACTTCCGGTGATTATACTTACGAACGTGGAAATGCCGGAAGAGGTTTCCGAGGTTATGCAGATGGGAAGCGTTTACTACTTAATAAAAGCGAATTATAGTATGGAGGATATTGAGAAGAAGATTAAAAGTGTTCTTGCTGAATAAGATACGGGTAAACGATGGTATATATAATTAACGGAACAATTACAGAATATGTTTGACGTATCTCTTTTTGTGGCGTTTGGTGCCGGTATTGTGTCGTTTCTTTCCCCTTGCGTGCTTCCCATTGTACCGGGATTTTTGGCTTATTTGGCAGGTTCTTCACTCGACACAGCGGATACAACTGGGCGCCGTGAAATTTTTATAAACAGCATATTTTTTGTTTTGGGGTTTTCCGTTATATTTGCTGTTTTAGGGGTAATACTAAATGGTTTTTTGCAGGCGGCAGCATATACACTGCAGGAATGGCTTTCCCGTGTAGGAGGTGCTGTTATTATTATGTTCGGCCTTTACCTTACCGGTCTTATATCCTTACCATTTCTTGAAAAATCTCATACAGTACGCGTAACAAAAACATTTCAATCGCGCTATGTAACATCCTTTGTATTTGGAACAGCATTTGCTGTAGGGTGGACACCCTGTGTAGGAGCGGCATTGGGAGTTATTCTCGGTCTAGCGGCGACTAACCCGGGAACGGCACTGTATCTTTTGTTTTCTTATGCGTTAGGGTTGGGATTGCCGTTTTTGTTGGTAGGATTTTTTGCGGCGCAAGCGGCAGGTGTTATAAATCGGTATGCGGAAAAATTGCATTATATAACAGTTGTATTCGGCGGTATTCTTATTATTCTTGGTATTTTGGTATTTACACAGAGTCTTTCCCAGATAGCCAATTTTGAACTTTTAAATAGATGGCTTTTACGGGAATAGAAGTCATATATTATAAAAAATCGATAGATTCATGAAACGAAAAAGCATTATAAGTATATTGGTTGTGGGCGCTATTATGGGCGTCATTATATTTTTGGAGTCTGGTAAAGTTGATATGGTAAAAATTCAGGATGGTCTGGGCGATCTTAATATATCATTATTTGGCACGGACGATGATTCCTCACAGGACCGTATTCAGAAAAAACAGGAACAATATGAATTTGCAAAAGAAATTTCTACGCCTGACGGATTTATAAATACGGATGGCAGTACAATTGAAGAGCTTATAGGAGAGAAAATTATCCTGGTTGATTTTTGGACCTATTCCTGTATTAATTGTCAGCGTACAATTCCTTATCTTAACTCATGGCATGAAAAATATGCCGACGAAGGATTGGTCATTCTCGGTATTCATACGCCGGAATTTGAATTCGAAAAAGAATATGCAAATGTAAAACGTGCGGTAGAACAATTTGGTATTATGTATCCGGTCATTCTTGATAATGATTTTTCTACCTGGCAATCGTACAAAAACCGCTACTGGCCGCGAAAATATCTTATTGATATAGATGGCTTTATTGTATACGATCACATTGGAGAAGGTGGATACAATGAGACGGAAGAAAAGATAGTAGAACTCTTAAATGAGCGGCGGGGCGTATTGGGAGAACAGGGGAATGTTTCCATAAATACCGCCTCTCCCGTAGGCGTTGAAAGCATTACGGACGTTCGCACACCGGAGACATATTTGGGTGCAAAACGGGTGGAATATTTGGCAAACCTCCCGTCGGAAAAATGCATAAGCATGTCATGTACGTATGAGGTCCGAGGGGAGATAGAACAAAATACATTTCAGCTACAGGGCGTATGGCAATTACGTCCCGAGGAATCTACGCTTATTTCCGGAGAAGGATCTTTATTTCTTCATTTCTTTGCCGGCAAGGTAAATGTGGTGGCGGGATCTGAAACTCCTGTTGAGGCCGAATTATATCTCGATGGAAAACGCGTTGAGGATGAATTTGCCGGTGCGCATGTAAAAAATGGATCTGTCATATTCCAAAATCACGATCTTTATAATCTTATCGATCTTAAGGGAGATGCCGGTGCTCATATTCTTGAAATCCGCGTGAAAAAATCAGGACTTTCCGCGTTTGCTTTTACGTTTGGATAAGCCGTATATTATGAAATTAGTATCTTGGAATGTAAATGGTCTTCGAGCCGTGCATAAACGGGAAGAATTTTTGCCGTTTTTAAGCGCGATAAAACCGAACATACTCTGTTTGCAGGAAACAAAGGCGCATCCTGATCAATTGCCAAAGGAGCTCACGGAAATTCCCGGGTATTATGCTTACTTTGCATCTTCTGAGGTAAAAAAAGGATATAGCGGAGTAGCTTTATATACAAAACGAGAGCCAAAACGTATAAATACAAAGTTGGGAATTTCCAAATTTGACGAAGAAGGACGTATGATAGAAGTGGAATATGACGACTTTATGTTGTTCACGGTATATTTTCCGAATGGCGGCCAGGGTTCGCACCGGATCGAATACAAACTTGAGTTCTATGATGCATTTCTTTCATACATAGAAAAATTACGGAAGAAAGGGAAAAATATTATTTTCTGTGGGGATGTAAATACGGCGCATGAAGCAATTGATTTGGCGCGCCCGAAAGAAAACGAAAAAAATACCGGCTTTCTGCCAGAGGAACGCGCCTGGTTGGATGAGCTTGCGGCGCAGGGATACATTGATACATATCGGCATTTTAATCCGGAAAAGACGGGGGCGTACACGTATTGGGATATGAAAACATTTGCTCGCGACCGCAATGTTGGCTGGCGGATCGATTATTTTTTTACCCATGCCACCTATATGAAGAATGTAAAAAAAGCAGATATCCTCGCAAATATCTACGGCTCGGACCACTGTCCGGTGACATTAGAGCTTATATAATTATTTTTTCTTTGTCATACATTTAAAAAGATATAATTTTGCATGTTATGGTGTTGGGGAGGTGATTTTTTGGAATCGCCTTTTTTATTTTCCTCATACGCGATATATTTTATATATGAAAAATAATTTAAAAATAGCCACTTTCGGCGCGGGATGCTTTTGGGGTGTGGAGGCGGCATTTCGGAAAATAAAAGGTATAGAGGATACGGCTGTGGGATATATGGGCGGGAAGACGGAAAATCCGACATATGAGGATGTGTGCGGCAACACAACGGGACATGCCGAGGTGGTGCAAATAGAGTATGATCCGGAGATTGTTTCTTATAAAGAGCTCTTGGACGTATTTTGGAAGATTCATAACCCCACAACGATGAATCGCCAGGGACCGGATATCGGTTCGCAGTATCGATCGGTCATCTTTTTTCATACGCCGGAACAGGAAGCTATGGCGTGCGCATCAAAGCATGCACTTAGCGAATCTCATGCGTATGACGATCCGGTTGTAACGGAGGTTGTGCCTGCGGACGTATTTTATAGGGCAGAGGAATACCATCAGCGTTATTTTGAAAAAAATGGCGGAGGAACGTGCCATATATAATATGTTCCATAATGGAGTGAAAATCCGGCCTTCCCGGTTTTTTTTATGCAGTTTTTTGGATAAATAGAGTATAGTAAATATATGAAAGGAAGTATTATTTTTGGCATAAGTATAATTTTTTTATTTACGGGAATAAAAGGTGTTCAATTCTATAAACGGTTTCGCATTAGTAAAGATCTTGTTCAGAGCGCGAAGCCGTTTTCTTATACAAATCCTCTTTCTTTTAAAAAAATACTGATAGTAGGTGATAGTACGGCTGTGGGCGTGGGAGTATCCGCACCTGAACAATCCATTGCCGGAAGGATCCATAAAGATTACCCGGAAATTTCCATAGAAAATATGGCTGTAAGCGGGCAAAGACTTTCCGATACATATGCTATTTTAAAGACCGTCACCGCTTCGTATGACCTTATTCTCATACAGAGCGGTGCTAATGATATTTTATTTTTTACCGGTAGGGAGGATACTTTTCGTAAAGCGCGTCTTATGGTTATGGAAGCGAAAAAACACACACAAACGGTTGTTTGGCTCACGTCTGGTAATATCGGTCTGGCACCTCTTTTCCCCCGGCCAATAGGTTGGTTGTATGAAATGCGTTCTCGAAACTTTTTGCGCGAATTTCAAATAATTGCTGACGATACAGATGTTTTATTTGTTGATGTGTATACGACAAAAGAACATGATGTATTCGGTAGGGATGTGGAAAGATATTATGCGGCGGATACCCTGCATCTTTCCGGTGAAGGGTATGCCGTGTGGTATAATAGCATCATAGAAACATTGCGGGAATCAAACACTTTGCATGTTCTTGGGGAATAAGTAGTTATAAGGCAATAACACATATGAGTATGTATCTTTTCGCTCGATGGTTTATAAATGCATTCGCCATTATGGCGGTGGCATACCTTCTTCCGGGCATTGAAATTTCGGGGATCTATATAGGACTTATAGTGTCTCTTATAATAGGTCTTTTAAATGCAGTAATACGTCCTATACTGGTTCTTCTTACTCTCCCTATAACCATTATAACGTTGGGATTTTTTATATTGGTCATAAACGGACTTCTTTTTTGGCTTACAGCAAGTTTCATAGATGGTTTTACTGTTCATGGATTTGTCCCTGCTGTTATAGGCTCACTACTTTTATCGGTCATTAGTTGGATGGGCAATAGAATTCTATTAGACATAAAGGACGATGGTAAAAAAGACAATAAAATGTACTAAAGTGTCTTTATAAGTCTTATAGATTTGACATTCGGACATGAGTCTCCTAGATTGGAATTATGTCCGATATACAACAACGTTCTCTTTCTGAATTTTCTCTATCGCTCACATCCGCTCTTTATCGTGTTACTGATTTGTTAGCGGAAGAAGAACCTCTTCGCGAAGCACTTCGCAGGCATGGAATGCATATTCTTGAACTCGCGTCAGCCATTGAGACAATTGAGGAGTTTGGTAAAAAATTAAAATCTATCGAATATATCTTACAATCTATATCTTCCATGAAAAACGCCCTCGCTGTAGCAAAAGAGGGAGGATATGTATCGAGAATAAATTTTACCGTACTTTTTGATGAATACGGACGATTGGAAACATATATAACCAAACTTCGCATGCCCTTTTTACAAATGACTACAGGAGCCGAGAACACTGATATATCGGACAATATATTAAAGGACATAAAAGACAAATTTAATAAGGAACAATCTTCCGCTTCCGATCAGTATGGCAAAGATGAACCGTCTTACGAATCCTCCAAGCATACGCGTAAGAATTCCCGTGTTCCGTCGTCATCTATTAACGAACGGCATGAACGCATATTATTGTTTTTGCGGGAACAGGGATCGTGGATGAGTGTTTCGGATATAGCGGTACTTTATGGAGAAGGTGTGAGCGCAAAAACCATTCAGCGTGACCTTAATGATCTTCTTTCTCGGGGATTAATCATAGCTGAAGGGGAGCGAAGATGGCGTCGATATGCTATTATCCGGGAAACATAATAGGGAGTCTGTATAAGCTAATGTGGCATTGACGAAAGGGGCGATATTTCGTATACTGTACAGGATCCGCGAATTGTTTCTTGACTTGTCTTATCCACAGTTTTTAGGGCAAGTTCCTTTGGAAATAGAGGAAATTATTCTTATAATGGGTGTACCTTTCGCGTAAGCGATGTTGCGGTGAGCGGAATGTAGCGCTTTTTGTTTCTTTACTATCCGTCTATACAATATATTAGCTTGAATGATGGTGGCATATTTTCACTTGAAATATATGTACATGTCGGTATCATTCAGGTCGATATGTTAGTCCGGAGAATGTAATCCGGTTCTGCAAGACTGAACATTAACAAATGAATAGTGAGCAAAAAGACGGCACAGAAATGTGTGAAGTTTTTTCATTTGTTATTCGACAGAGTTATTTCACAAGTCGATTACATTATTAGTTCGGATGTGCGTGTTGTGCGTATGGTCGGTATGTGCAACATATTACACACATCCAAAAAAACATTACTATTAGATTTTAAGCATATGAGTAGATATCAGAAGATGGTGCGAAAAGCCACTTCCGTATTTGTGAGCTTGACGACGACTATCTGGCTTGCCGGATTCGGTACACTTGTACCTTTTGCCGCTAACGCGCAATCGGTAGCGGATTTGCAGGCGCAGATTAACGCTCTCTTGGCGCAGATTACGGCGCTTCAAGCGCAGTTAGCAGCTGGCGGCGGATCAGTTTCCACCGGCGCTGTATCGTGTAACTTTACACGAAGTCTTACAATCGGAGTGCAGGGCGAAGATGTTCGTTGCTTACAGCAATACCTTAATGGCGCAGGCCACACGCTTGCTTCCAGCGGCGCTGGATCACCGGGAAGCGAGACCACATACTTCGGTCCCATTACCCGCGCGGCAGTATCAAGTTGGCAGGCGGCAAATGGCGTGAGTCCAACGGCAGGATATTTCGGTCCTATTTCGATGGCGAAATATAATGCGTTAATTGCGGCCATTCCTCCGGTAACGGGTGGTGGTACCGGAACAGGCACGGGCACCGGAACAGGCACGGGCACAGGTACTACCGGAACGGGTATTACGGTAGGATCAGCATCCCAGCCGGCGGCAACGCTTGCGGTACAAAATGCTATCCACGTTCCATTTACCTCGTTTACCTTAACGGCATCGTCCGACGGTAACGTATTGGTAGATTCCATAACGGTGGAACGAACGGGCTTGGCAAATGATGCCGCGTTTGCAGGAGTGGTTCTCTTAGATGAGAACATGATGCAAATTACGCAGAATCCAAAAACATTTAATTCTAATCATCAGGCAATCTTGACCGATGATTTCACGGTTCCCGCCGGACAGACCAAGCGGTTTTATCTCGCAGGTAATATGGCGGCAAGTCTTACGGCATACGCAGGACAGGTGGCAAACCTTCGCTTGGTAGCGGTAAATTCAACCGCGCAGGTGAATGGCGCACTTCCTATAGAAGGAACGGGACACACTATCAACGCTTCCCTTTCCGTAGGTTCGGTAACGCTTACCCGCGGTACGAACGATCCAAATACGGGCGTTACGAAAGAAGTGGGAACAACGGGCTATACGTTTTCTTCCATAAAGGCAACAGCCGGATCCGCGGAAGATATGCTGGTCAAGTCCATTCGATGGAACCAGTCCGGATCAGCCTCCAAGGATGATTTGGAAAACGTTATAGTAGTTGATACAAAAACAGGAAATGAATATACGCCGACGGTTTCTTCCGATGGCAAATACTACTCTGCCGATTTTGGTAGCGGTATTTCTATCAAGAAGGGAGAAAATACGGAAGTATATATCAAGGGAGACATTAAGTCGGGTTCCGGTCGTACGGTAGACTTCGACTTATACCGCTATGATGACTTTGTATTCGAAGGTAAGACCTTTGGTTACAAGATTAAACCATCTTCAACCGAAACATCGGCTGACAACGATGACGACTCCGAATTCCAGGATTCACAACCACGTTATGATGCAAGTCAGGTTGAAATCGGCACGGGAAGTCTTCGCGTTGAGAAATCAAATGACGTGCAGGCAAGTAACGTTGCAAACGGTGCCGACGGCGTAGAACTTGGTTCGTTCAAGTTTGATGTAGACGGCGAGGCAATTAGCTTCACGCAGTGGGTTCTTACGATCGCAACAACCGATGCCGACAGTGGTGGTGAGAACAGTGTTCTTACCAACATCACGGTATACGACTCAAACGGTAATGCTGTAGCTGGCCCTACTGATCCAAATTCAGCAGGAAGCGCAGTAACCATTACCGATTCCATAACGGTACCGGTGGGTGATAATATCTACACGGTGCGCGGTGACTTAAATAACAACTGGCAAAACAACGATACGATTATTGTTTCCTTTACCCCATCTAGCGCATTATCGCAGGTAACGGGTGATACAACAGGAAACACTATCACTCCAACGCCTTCCACGGCTGTTTCGGCAAACGTGCAGACAATTAAGGCGGGAGGTCTTGTTGTAACGCCTTCAACTTCGCTCGCAAGCCAGACCCTTATCGAAGGATCAAATGGCGTTGAGCTCGGACGATTCGTTCTTGATGGAACCGCTTCCGGTGAAGACATTAAGATTACGGTCGTGAAGATTCTTGGTGATGTAACAGGTGCAGACATCAACGATTTCGTAAGTTTGCAATTGTTTGACGGCACAACGGCTTTGAACACCGGTTCAAATGTTCTCCAGCCGGCGGCAACTGCGGATGGCACCGACCTCGTCCTCTCCTTCACACTTGATTCTCCGGGACTTATTATTCCAAAGGGAAGCACAAAGATTATTTCCCTGAAGGGTAATATTACCACCGCGGCAAACGATGGCGATCAGGCCAAATTTGACTTCTCGGCAAGCGTTTCCGATGGTGACTGGGGTACATCCGGTGTAGATTCCGGGCAGGATATTGTCGAAACCTTCTCAACGGCGGCAGGTGCAACAATCACCACGCAATCAGGTGGCGGTTGGAGCGTTTCAGCGGCACCTTCCAAGCCAACAGAGAAATGGGTAACGGCGGGAGCAACGGGTGTAACATTGAACGTACTTCGTTTCAACTCAACGTCTGAAGAATTTGCTCTTACCGATCTTCGCTTACAGATCGACACAACGGGTTCATCTACGGGTGCCGACTTCACGAAGATCTATCTCTATGATGGAAGTACGCTCTTGCAGTCCAAGACACCTGCCTTTACGAATGGCGTAGAAGACTTTACTTTCCCAACAACGGGAACAGGGGCCTTTGTTATTCCGAAAGATGATTTCAACGAGCTTACTATCAAGGCTGATCTCGCAACCATTGGCGCATCCCAGCCAGGTACGGCAGGACAGCTTGTGGGTGTTGATTACGATGGTGCTAATTCAACAAAGAATAAGGCACAGGGTAAGGCATCCGGAACAAGTAAGCATTCCAGTACGGCATCTGACGTAACCGGAAACGGTGTTGTCTACTTCCGTTCGGTACCAACCATTGAACGGGTAAGTCTTCCACAAACAACGCTTACATCTGGTAATCATGTGCTTTATCGGTTCAAGATAACGGCAGACCCAGCATATGATGTTGCATTGCATAAAGTAGCCTTTAGTGTTGCAACAACCGGTCCGGCAACTATGGCTTTCTCCGGTTCTCCAGCAAACTTCACGCTTTGGAACACAACTGATAACAAGAGAGTATCAGCGGCGACAGGTACAACAAATGCGATCTATGACGACATTAACTACTACAATGCAAACAGTCAGTTAATTGTTCGTATTCTCGCAGATACCACCGATTATTCCAGCGCATGGGTAACTATTCCGGCAGGTCAGACACATACCTTTGATCTTCGCGCGGATATTATCAGTGATGGTTCTGGTGATTCGGTGTCTACGAAACTCCTTGGTGATGATGCGCGGGACCCAAGACTTTCGTTAACGGGATCGGCTGCCGTTACCATGCAGACTGTTGCTGCGATAGACGATGGTCATAATGCGGGTGGAACCTCGAACGTTGCTTCCAGTTCCAACTTCATATGGTCAGACTTCTCTACTGACGCAACGACGACGCATGCTATAACCACGCATGACTGGATGAACGGCTTCAAAGTGCCGGGACTCCTCTCAACGGGTCTTGACTCATCGACATTGTCGAACTAGTAGTCCCTCGATTTTACTCGGGATAAATCCTGAATCGGTCGAAGAAAAAAGTCCTAGATCCTTGTGCTAGGCAAGGTAAAACCCCCTCCCGTATTGGGAGGGGGTTTTCGTTTATTTGGGTTTATTCATACTTTCTAATTTGTTTTTCTCGTGCTACTATATCCGCATGAAAACAGAAATTAAAATTATTGGGGGCATTATTATTGCAGGACTTTTCGTCTGGGGCGGTATATTCTTTCTGGGAAATAAAAACGCGGAAGTACCTGCTAATGGGGATGGTATATCGATGGAACTGCCACCCAAGCCATCCGGATATGATATTTTAAACAAGAATGACGTCATTATAGCAGAGATTCCGGAAGACAGGCGAGTGCAGTACGAAGATGAATTCGAAGAAACGCTTCAAACGATAACAGAACACCCTGATTCGTTCCTCGCATGGATGAACTTGGCAACCATCAAGAATGCATTTGGGGATTATGAGGGTGCGGAAAAAGTATGGCTCTATGCAACCGAAATTTCGCCTAATCAGGGGAGATCTTTGGTGAACTTAGGTGATTTATACTGGAATAAGCTTAAGAATTATCCGCGCGCCGAATGGGCATATATAGAAGCAATTGATCGGGATCCGGTAAACGCGCGGGCATATCGTGATTTGGCCTCTTTGTACCAATTTTCCTATACGGAAAAAAAGGATATGGCCATTAATATACTACTGTTGGGAATAGAAAATAGTCCTGATAATGAGGTTGAATTTTTAGCGCTGGCAGGTCTTTGGGCTTGGGAAAATGGCGATATTACGGACGCTATAGGGTACTACGAGCGTTATTTGGAGTTAAATCCGGATGACAATGTTGCGCGCGCGGATCTTGTAAAACTGCGGTCGTTGCGTTAAAAATTTCTAACAATCGGAAGTATAAAAAATCTGTGTACCACTTATACACAGGTTTTTTTTGACAACTATATACCTATATGGTCTAAGAGTATACCATAAAGTGTATTACTAGATGAAATTAAAATATATGGAGAATGTATATATGCTTTTCTCGTGGAAGGACATACGGGTGGGATTAGTGGCATTTTTAGTGGCAGCAGTTTTCTTTGTCGCTATAAGTGTTTGGGCTACAACAATTGGCACTAATATTGACGCAACGGGCACGCTCGGAGCGGCTACAAGTACGCCATGGGGCACGCTTGCCGTTGAACAGCGGGCTGATCAAGGTGAGCTAAAACCGGTATTTGTTGTAGGGGATTCCGGCACAAGTTCGCCGGCTATATTTGTATCGCAAAAAGGGGTGGTGAGTTTTGGTTCGTCGACACCAACAGCTACACTCCTTAATTTAGGAGATGTGGCCATTGGGCGTAATGGATCAACGAATGATGTATATATTTCCGGCGGATTAGGTGTTGGGAATGCTACTACTACGGATGGAAATCTTGAAGTAAACGGTCGGACGCTTACCGCGACTTTAGCAGTGGGTACCGGCAATGGTAATGTGGTAGACAGAATGGTGCATGGCACCTGTACGGTTAATCCGCCGAGTTTATCTGCCGGAGATACGGGACATGCCGCTTGTACGGATGCCACAGGCGTTACGGCAAGTGACCGTGTTCTTACCGGCGTGGAAGGTTCTGCATGGCTTGATGATGTGGTTATTACGGCGGCATCATCAACGGCGGCAGATACGATCAATTTTGTGTTCAAAAATACATCCACAACAACAATTCGTGATATCGCAAGTGGGGTTCATATTTATTACTTCGGCACACAATAATATACAACAAGTATGATAATACAAGTACGTAATACTTTTGTTGGCACGCAAATTACGTGGTGGCTGGGGGCAGTGTTTTTAGTAGCGACTCTTTTTGGGGCGCGGTGGGCCGATGCGATAACAACAAGTCAGGACGTTACGCTTCAAGCCGCAACCGGCGGGGATGTTACCATGATTTCGGGATCGTCATTCGATACGCTTACCACCAGTGGAAATTTCTTCACCTTTACATTATCAGGTGCACAATCTGTTACATTGCGTGATAGCGACAAACATATAATGAAAACGAATGTGAGCGACCTAACGTTTACATGTAATGAGGGCAACTCCGAGCTTGTGATTTCAGCGTCAGATGCGGCAAGTATTCAGGTTTCAATAGAAGGGTTTTCCTGTGGAGGCGGTCCTGGAGGGGGTGGTTCCGGCGGCGGAAGTTCTTCCGGCAGCAGTTCATCTTCTACTACAGATACAACATCTACCGCAACAACAGAAACAGCAGATGATTCCACAACAACTGTGGCGGATACTACAACAACAGACGATAGCCGATTAAGCGGTACGGGAACAGCAGCTGCACTCGAAGCGGCCGGCTCTGACTCATCGCCGATAACTACTAGCAATAATATTTCAACGGCAGGCAGGTTTCCTGATATTCTTAAGCTTTCACGCGGACTTGATATAGGTTCTGAAGGGAATGATGTACGTTCTTTACAGGAAGCGCTTGCCAGTATGCCGGATTTGTATCCGGAAGGGATAGTATCGGGATATTACGGCTCTCTTACCCGAGCGGCAATAGCGGCGTTTCAGATGAAATATGGCGTTGTTAGTTCCGCCAATGATGCGGGGTATGGATACGTAGGACCAATGACGCGCGCAAAGCTGATAGAAGTATTCGGAGGGAGCGGTAGTGTCACTAGCGGCTCTATTACCTCTACCGGGCCGGTACTCAACTCATCATTTACGTTTACACGGGAGCTCCAGTTGGGGGACGAAAATAATGATGTTTTGCAATTACAAACATTTCTTGCGGGCGATGCATCTCTTTATCCGGAAGGGATAGTGTCAGGATACTATGGTTCACTTACCCAAGCGGCAGTGCGCCGGTTCCAGGCAAAGTACGGCATTAGCCAAGTGGGGCGTGTCGGACCGCAGACAATGGCAAAATTGAACGAGGTTATGGGATCGTCAGGAAACGCGCCCTCCACTACTAATGGGAGCACGGACGATACGGCGGAGGCGGCCGCACTAAAGAGTCAGATAGAACAACTGCAGGACATGATCGGCTCTCTAAACGCACAACTAGGAACAGATCAATAGAATATACGAGAAAAACCCCTGCTTTAAAAAGTGGGGTTTTTTGTGTAGAATAATACTTTCCTATATTTGAGAACGTGATATACTGTTTTTAGAGGGGGGTTAGTAATATAAGACTAATCTCTTTTTTTATGTCTCGATTTGTAATTTCTCTCATAATTTTTGCATTCCCAGCACTTGTTTCGGCAGATGTTTTTATAAATGAAATCGCTTGGATGGGAAATGGGAACTCGGCAAATGATGAATTTATTGAACTTTATAATAATGGTGGAAATACGGTTAATCTTGAAGGATGGTCTCTTGTCGCGGGTGACGGTTCTCCTAATATAGTGCTTTCAGGAACTATTTCTGCAAAGGGATATTTTTTATTGGAAAGATCCGACGACGATTCCGTTCCCGGTACTTCGGCAGATATTATATACGCGGGCGCTCTTGGGAATAGCGGCGAACATCTCACGCTCATGAACTCAAGCGGTGTTTCTATCGATGCGCTTTCCTATGGAGACGGATGGCCGGCGGGGGACAATACAACAAAGGAAACCATGCAACGCACATCGTCCGGTGCATGGATAACGGCGGTCCCCACTCCGCGGACGGCGAATATCGTTACCACCGAAGAGAGTAAAGAAGAAACAACGGAACAGAATAATATGTCTTATGATGCATCCAATGAATCCGGTAATACAGCATACATTCCCCCCGAAAAATTACCGCACATTACTGTTTATGCGGGGAAGGATAGAACTGTAATTGCGGGAGAAAGAATATTATTTGACGGATCGGCATTTGGTCTCGAGGGTGAGCATCTTGAAAATGCCCGGTATGTGTGGAGTTTTGGAGATGCGCAGGTGCGTGAGGGAAAAAAAGTTCCCTATGAATATATGCATCCGGGGTCATATATAGTTCGTCTTACCGTTTCTTCGGGTAAGTTTAGTGCGATAGATGATATGCGTATTACGGTTGTTGCCGGGGAAATTGCATTAAGTGAAATAAAACCCGGCGCGGATGGGTGGATTGAGATTGTTAATAATGAGTCGAGGGATGTGCATTTGGGGGGATGGATACTGAAAACACGTTCATCGCCGGCAACAACGTTTATTCTTCCCTCCGGCATGCTTATTGCAGGGAATAGCCATATTGTATTACTAAATACAACAACGCATCTTTCTTTTACGGAGGCGGGTGGATTGGTTACGGCATCCTATCCGAATGGTACAATATTTGACAGCATATCATATGCCATGTACGTTCCGCCCGATAAGAGTATTTCAAAAGACAATACGTTCATAATGCTTACCAATCCAACGCCGGGTAGGGTAAATGGCATTGATGGCACGGAACAAGACATGAAGATTAGGGAGGAAAATACGGGAGCCATAAAGTCTAAGGAAAAAAACGAAGAGAAAAATATACAAAGTGTAGAAAACATAAAACAAAACGAGGAGAACAAGAAAATAACATCAGAAAAGGAAAATACACAGAGTGAAGAGTTTCGTCCATTATCAGCAACGGTATATGATAGCGGAGGAAGCGGCGGCCCTTTATCCGTTACGTTTCGCTCCTTACTTATTAGTATGGGAATCGGTGTGGGCGTAGCTATTCTTGCTTTGATTGCGAAGAAACGGCTTCATCCTGATATAACGCGGTTGTCCGGTCAAGCATAGTATTAAATGAAAACATGTCGCAAACATGCGCATGTAATGTTTTTGCCAAATGTATGCGTAAATCGGGACGCGAGAGAAGGCGTATAAGGGCAAAGGAAAGATCGGTGGAAGATGCCGGATCTACCAAGAGGCCATGAGTTTCGTGTTCAATAATATCGGGTATCCCGCCGACACGAGACGCAATAACCGGTATTTCTGCAAGTCCCGCTTCGAGGATGGTATAAGGAAGGCCCTCCTTAAGGGAAGGAAGGACAAATATATCAAATGCTTTCAAGTAGGGTGCGGCGGGAGAGAGGGAAATAAATAAAACAGACTCTTCTACGCCGAAATCTTTGCTTTTTTTTCTTAAATCCTCCTCATCCTCACCCCAACCTATGAGCACCAATTTTGTTTCCGGAAATTTTTGAAGAATGTCTCTGTACGCCCGCAGTAGGTATAAGATACCTTTATTTGCCGTCCATTCGGCAATACAGCCAATAACCAAAACGGAAGGATCTACGCCGAGTTTTTGGCGGACTTGCTCTCTGGACATAAATTCAGGGGGAATAATACCATTTTGTATAAGCGTAACTTTTTGGGCGGGAGCAATGTTATACGAAAGTGTTGCCGCTTTATCTTTTTGGGAAATAACGATAAGAACATCCTGAAACCGTGCCGTAAGGCGGCTTGCGAGGCGCCGCAGAAAAAGATCCCACGCGGGACGATGTTCTAAAAATGCCCAACCATGTACGGTAAATAGTGTTTTTGGCCGGTTCCCCGTAAGAAGTCGGTAGATGAAAACGGCAACTCCCGTAAGACCGCCGGCTTTTGAACTGTTTGCATGTACGACGTGAGGGTGAAATTCATATAAAATGGAGAGAAGTTCAAAAAGAGCCCCTATTTCTTTGAAGGGATTTACGGATTTCTGAAAATTCTCCACATCAAACGTGGAAATATTGGCGTCTTCGAGTCTTTTGGCAAGATCGCCCGTTCCTCCCAGGGCAACTGCTACATCATATGTTTCTATGTCTGCATGAGTCGCGAGATCATATACATATTTACCTGCGCCGCCCCATACCGATTTTGTTATAACGTAAAGAACGCGTATTCTTTTGTGAGGGTTGTCTTCCATAAATAAATGGTATACTAATCATATCATACACACTTTAGGATAAGGATGGAAAAAAGCAAAAAAGGTATTATTATATTTTCAACGGCATATCTTCCCTTTATAGGGGGAGCAGAACTTGCCGTGCAGGAAATAACAAGCCGTATCCATGAATACCAATTTTTTCTTATAACGGCACGTATGGATAGAAAGATACCAAAGGCGGAGCACGTAGGTTCCGTTTTGGTGTATCGTGTAGGCGTGGGAATACCATTTTTTGACAAAGCATTATCCCCGATCCTTGCTTTATTTAAAGCGCGAAGGATTATGAAAAAATATTCCATCCACGCACTCTGGGGCATTATGGCAAGCTATGCTTCTGTAGCACCTATTTTATTAAAGTTATTTCATCTCAATAAAAATATCCCGTTTCTCCTTACTCTTCAAGAGGGAGATTCCGAGGATCATATTGCTCATGCGCGTTTTGGACTCATTTCATATACGTGGCGCCGTGCTTTACGGTCTGCGGATCATGTGCAGGTTATTAGTACGTATCTTGGCAGTCGTGCAAAAGCATATGGTTATCAAGGCGCGATGTCTGTGATTCCTAATGGCGTAGACGGAAACCTATTTAAGGAGAAAAAAACAAAAAAGGAAAAGAAAAAAATTATCATTACAACATCCCGGCTTGTTGAAAAAAATGGCGTAGATATTCTTATACGGGCATTTGTGCTAGTAAAAAAAGAGATAAAAGATGCGAGGTTGTATATAGTAGGAGATGGTGCGTGTAAAAAAGATCTGGAAAAGCTGGCAAGCAATCTTGGTGTGAAAGATCATGTAGATTTTGTAGGGGAAATACCCTTTAATCAAGTGCCGGCATATCTTTCGAGGGCTCATGTTTTCGTTCGTATGTCGCGCTCGGAAGGGCTTGGTACGGCATTTTTGGAAGCCATGACGGTAGGACTTCCGGTTATTGCGTCCCGTGTGGGGGGTATACCTGATTTTTTAACGCACGAAAAAACGGGCCTTTATGCAAAAAATAATGACGCAGAAGATGTTGCAAAGCATATAATACGTCTTTTAACGGATGAAAAGTTATATGATAATCTTTCCCGTAACGGGAAGGCGCTTGTTCGGGAAAAATATTCTTGGGATGATATAGCGAGTCGCATGAATAAAATATTTAACAGGATCGGAGCAAAAACTTCCCAATAACCATGAATATAGTAATTGCTACCGGTATATTTCCGCCGGACATTGGCGGTCCGGCAACATACAGCAAGTCTCTCGCAGAGGAATTTTTTGCGCGCGGACACAGAGTTACTGTTGTTACTTATAGCGATGCGGCGCCTTCACGTCATGATCCGCGGTATACTCTTCGCTGTATACCGCGTTTTATTCCGAAAGGATTGCGTCATATGGTGTATGCATATTATATTGTACGAAGCAGTATATCTGCGGATGTTATGTATGCGCAGGATCCTGTAAGTGCCGGTGTGCCGGTGTACATAGCATCACTCATAATACGAAAAAAATTTATTCTTAAGGTAGTGGGTGATTATGCATGGGAACAGAGTATACAGCGCTTTGGCGTTACCGATCTTCTCGATAATTTCCTTGTAAAAAAATATGGATTTCGCATTCAAATGCTTAGGTGGATCCAGTCTCTTGTGGCACGAAAAGCATGTAGGGTTATTGTGCCGAGTATGTATTTAAAATCCGTTGTACAAACGTGGGGTGTTTCGGAGGATTATATTGCAGTGGTGTATAATGCCGTTCATGTACCGGATATTCCTTACACAAAGGAAGAAGCAAAAAAAGAACTTAATCTAAAAGGGACGATACTGCTTTCCATAGGCCGTCTCGTTCCCTGGAAAGGGTTTCGTATGCTTATAGAATTAATGCCGACATTGGTGGCTCAAAAAAATGATATACGGCTTATCATCGCAGGCGACGGACCTGACAGGGAAGAATTACAAAAAAGAGTATACGATATTAATATGCGGGAGTATATAACTTTTTTGGGTGCGGTACCGAAAGAAAAACTTATGCGGTATATTCTATCTGCGGATATATTTTTACTCAATACGGGCTATGAAGGATTTTCTCATCAACTTCTTGAGGTCCTTACGATTCCTATTCCCATTATTACAACTACCGCCGGAGGAAATAAAGAGATCATGCAAAGTGAAGATGAGGCAGATTTCCTTGCGGTAGAGTATAATAATGCAGATGCATGGGAACGGGTCATTATGCGTGTTTTGGGAGATGCTTCATTGTATGCGCAATTGTCTCGGCATACGGGATATGATAACCATATCTATACCACGGATGATATGGTAGCAAAGACATTACAGGTGTTTTATGATGCGTAATTAACTATTAGACATATCAATATGAATATTCTTATGTTGAGCAGAGATCCTGCGGTAAAAGACCATGCATCGGATACGGCACAGCGATTGCAAGAATACCGTAATCTTGTTGATGATATGCATATAGCCCTTCTTGATATGAAGGGGAGTGCGTTTTCGCGATTACGCGGTTTGTATATGGAGGGACGAGCATTTCTTGCGCTGGGTAATAATAAGGGAATGCTTATAACGGCCCAGGATCCGTTTGAGGTGGGGCTGGTGGGGTATCTATTGCATATGCGTTTTCGTGCCCCTCTGCAATTACAAGTGCATACGGATTTATTCAGCCCATATTTTAGGCGCGAATCTTTTAAAAATCGTATACGAGTGTATATGGCATTATTTCTTTTAAAACGCGCCGACTGCGTGCGTGTAGTAAGCAGGCGAGTTAAGGATTCTCTTGTAATGCATGCCAAAGTTAAAGAAGAACGTATTACGGTACTTCCCGTTTTTGTTGATGTAATGTCGTACACTCACCTTCCGCGCATTGATGATGAGCATAGTATTATATTTCTCATCGTTTCACGTCTTTCAAAAGAAAAGAATATCCCTCTTATTTTGCGGGCATTTTCGGTATTGTCAAAAAAACATACCAATGTACGACTTACCATTGTGGGAGATGGGCCGGAAAGAGAAAATTTAGAGCGTTTGGTGGCACGTCTCGGTCTTAAGCCGCTTGTTGAATTTAAAGGAAGACGAGATGCGGTGGTAACATATTATCAGCTTGCAAGTTGTTTCGTGCTCGCATCAAATTATGAAGGATATGCGCGTACGGTGGTAGAGGCGCTTGCATCCGGCACTCCGGTAATCATGACAGATGTTGGTGTGGCGGGGGAGGTTGTCACGCATGAAAGCAACGGACTTGTTGTACCGGTGGGAGACGAAAATGCTTTTTTGAATACCATGATTCGTATCGTTGAAGATAAAAATCTTCGGATGTATTTATCAGAGGAGGGAAAAAAAATAATTTCCGCATTGCCCGCAAAGGAATTATATTTGCAGAAATATAAAGAATCCTGGGAGAAATGTGGACCCTTGCATTAATAATATAATTTACATGTACGCATGAAGACAAAAATCTGCTACGTTCTGAATGAATATAACGAGAATACTGATACGCACCTTGCTCATACGTATGTGTTTCTTCATGCCCTGCAGAACACCAGCGGTGTGGATGTAAGGATTGTCTCCTTGAAGAAAGGAATATATGCAGGATTTTTTTCTATTAAAAATGCGCAAAAAAATGGGTATGAGATTTATGTGCACTATTCTTTTAAGGGGGCGTTGATGGCATGGTTGATAACACGCATATATGGCGGGCATGTTTTTTATTGGAATTGCGGTATGCCTTGGTTGTATAAGAGGGGATTATTTGAGGAAAAAATGTTTCGGTTTATTTTACGGAATACGGTTTTCGTAACCGGAACGGTGGGTATGGCGAATGAGTATAAAAAGCATTATGGTCTTAAAGAAGAGCATATACGCATAGTGCCGAACGCAATTAATATATCACAGTTCCAAAATGATAATAAAAGAGATGTACGAGAAATGCTTTCTATTCCACAAGATAAAAAAGTTATACTATTTGTTCACCATCTTTCTCGCAGAAAGGGGGCACATATGCTCCCGGAGATTATAAATCATTTTAACGGCAGGGAAGATGTTATGTTTATCATCGTAGGTTCGGGACCGGAAGAAGAGTATTTAAGAAAGACCTTGCAGGTCGTACAACGTACATTGCATGTTGCAGTACGCCTTGAGGGGTGTGTGCCAAACAAGATTGTAGCGCAATACTTTACCGCATCAGATATATTTCTTATGCCTTCAGAGGAAGAAGGATTTCCTCACGTACTTTTGGAAGCAATGGCGGCGGGTATCCCGTTTATAGCATCCAATGTGGGAGGCATACGGGAAATTATTCCTCCCGATTTTGTTCATTATACATATCCACCAAATATGCCTGATATGTTTGCAGATGGTTTACAAAAGCTTTTATCGGACGCAAAAGAACGGGAATATATTTCCGTAAAAGAACGGGAGTGGATCAAACGATATGATATTTTTCGGGTGTTGCCGCAATTTTTGGCATTATTTCAGAAATGAATAATTTATTGCAAAATATATGGCAAAAATACCACACGGAATTTCTTATATTTTCCGGGACATTTTTGGTGCGCCTTATTGTCTTTGGTGCTCTTTCGTATTATGCCGTAACAACAGGAACTCTTTCGTCAAACATCGAAGTGCGGCAGTATCCCGTTATTGGAAGTGATTCAGGAGGGTATATCGCAACGGCGCGTCACATGCTTGCTGAAGGGGAGTTTGCTTCTCCCGGGGCGGGTGAGCCGCAAAGTTATCAAGTGCCGATATACCCTCTTTTTCTTGCAGGCGTCATGGCTTTATCAGGGGGAACGACGATTATTATTTTATTGCAAATACTAATTGCAGGATTATCATCCGTACTTGTATATAAGTTGGGAAGTATTATTTCACATACAGTCGGTATAGGATCTGCTCTACTGTTTATGGTTGATCCTATAAGTGTATTCTTTTCAACGACTATTCTAACAGAAACGATATTTATATTTTTTCTCCTTCTTGCGATATATATTCATATGCGCTTTTTTGGTTCATTATGGAAAGGTGTGTTGCTCGCCGGTATCGTATTAGGTGTTGCGACGCTAACACGCCCGAGCGCCATTGTATTGCCGCCCATTTTTGTCTTAACATTTTTATTGACACACACGCTTCCAACTATAAAACAAAAGCTTATACCTATGGTGGTATTTTCATTTGGTTTTTTTCTTGTGGTATTCCCCTGGCTTTTGCGAAATAAGGTCTTATTTAATACATGGGAATTAACAGCTGTTGCCACCATACAATGGTACGACTATAATGCGCCGCTCTTTTACGCTCAACAGCACAATATTACACATACTGAAGCGAAAGATATATTTCGAAGTCGCCTGTTCGAAATAAATCCGTATAAGAATAATGATGGAACATTACAAAATACGCCGTATATGCGGCAGGTGGTATACGAGTTCTTACGTGAAGATCCTCTTGGATATGCAGGGTTTCATATTATAAAAACCATACCGTTCTTTGTATCCGACGGACTTCGGGATATTGCGCGTCGTATGGAATTAGTGGGGCATCAGCCGAATATCGGGGACGCGGTGCTTCGCTTCGATCTGCCGAAATTACAGCATATTCTGTTTGAAAGCGGACGCTCTTCACTGCTTCTTATTACGGGATCCGGTATGTGGGTGTTTATTACGTTAGGTATGATTATAAGCATGTTGGGATATCGTCGTTTAAACGAAAGAGCACGTCGTATACTTCTTATAAGCATACTTGCGGTATTCATGACTATGCTGATTGCCGGCGGACCCAATTCAAGTGCGCGGTATCGTCTCAGCATCAGTCCGTTTATGTTTATTGCGGCGGCTTACGGATTATGGCTTTTCCGTGAGTTCTTGCATGCGCGATTCAATCGTACGCAATCCCTTCCAAATGTTCTCGATAAAAAGGAGAGGGAGATAAAACGTATATCCGATAAGGAGATATGAGGTATAAGGAAATATGAATCCAAACGGTGTGAAATAATGTTCCCCAATAAGAATAAGGGCAAAAAGAATGATAGTGATAAAAAAATCTTGAAACTGATGAAAAAATCTAAAGAAAGGATAGGTGTGCTTATATTGTTTCCGTAAATCGGCAGTGTTTTCTGCTATTTGGGATGCAGGAAAAACATCAGTATGTTTAATATATTTTTTAAGGAATATTTGATATGAAAGCCCGTGGCCGGCACGAAGGAAAGCAGAAGTAAGTGCAGTAATCGTTCCTAGAATAATAATAAATTCAGGACGGAATATTGTTTGATTTGAAAGTCCCCATGCAAGTCCCAAGAAAAATAAAGATGGTACTACCAGGTGATTAATTTCATCCAAATATATTCCTTTAAGAGAATATATTTTTTTATAACGCGCAATTTCTCCGTCCACTCGATCTAAAAGCAAGTTGAGATAAAAAAAGAAAAGCCCAAAAAGTTTAATATGCCAGTCGGGAGATAATAGGCATAAAGTTCCGGCAACACCAAAGAGAATACTTGTGATTGTAATATGATTCGGCTTCACGGGCACCGTCAAAAGGATGCGTGTTATAAAAATAGACGGTCCGCGCTGAAAGAGGCGATATCCCCACGGACGCTCCCGACCTTCTATTTTTTCTTTTTGCGTTATTTCCCGCAGTTCACGGATTGATTCCATGATAGTTTTGTAAACTTCATAAGCCGGGAAATCTTATGAGATTCACGAGGTTAAACCTCGTGAATCTCATAAGATTTTTTTTGAAAGCTGGAGAAGCTGTTTTGTTAGTTGTTAGTGTCCTTTTATTATAGCCAATGGCCGTATATATGCTACCGGTTTTACTATTCCCGCTTCTTCCATAGGTGTTATTACCGCCTGAAGTCCTTCATCTGTGCGATGGGGGACTTTGATTATTTCTTTCTCCTTTCTCTTACTCACTAGGGTGTAATGCGTAAAGTCCGGTTTACTTTTTCCTTTCCTATCAAACATATCAATTGTGCGTCCCGCTGATTGTGATGCTGATGCAAATGTTGCGTTGGTTTTTGTACCGCCAATACCAATATAAGAACGGGTATGAAAACCGGCAATCATAACAGGATTATCGGGAAGAACATGTACCGCATCGTTACGGTGTACGATAAATTCTTGTCCGTTGTGGGTTTCCTTGCGGATA